>JAFAKB010000026.1 GCA_019235885.1 Candidatus Eremiobacterota bacterium
GTCCATCACGGCCCCGCCCGCGACTCCCGATACTCCATCCATGACCCGCCCATTCTCCCACGAACGGGCAGGCGAGCGCAAGCCCTCCGGCGGCGGATGAAACACCCGATTCGCGGGCACGGTACCTGGAGCCGGAGGCTTTGAATGGGGTTGTTCGTTCGGGTCACCGCGGTCGTCGCGGTCGCCATCGTCCTGCTGATCGCGCTCGCGTTCTTGGTGAAGATTCTCTTCGTCGCGGCGCTGATCGCCGCGCTCGTGATCGCCGCGCTGGCGATCGGCAACTTCTTCAAACGCCGCCGCCCCAGCCAGGTCACCTACATCCAACGCCGCTGGTAGCCGGCGCGCGACCGTACATTCTCCGCTGCTCGCCGCGGGGGAGTGCGCTTCCACTCCGCTAACACGGCCGCAATGCGAACGGGGATGCGCTTCGCCGCCGCGCTTCTGGCCGCGGCCCTTTCCGCGTGCGGCGGCGGAAGCAGCGGCGCGCCGCCCGTCGCCGCGACGCCGACGCCCGTCTCCCCGCCGGTGTACACGACCACGGCGATCGCGAACACCAGCGGATTCCGCATGACCCCTATTGCCGGCGACCGCCTCGCGATGGCCGTGGCAGCCGACGGCCGCATCGCGTTCGCGTCGACCTTCATCTTCGGCGTCCTGGTCGTCAACGGACCGCTCAGCACGTTCACCGGATCGCTGCTTCGCTCGGCGCCCGCCGACGGGCCGATCACCTACGGCCGCGGGGCCGACGGCGACTTGTACTCGGCCTGGACCAACGGGTCGGCGCCGCCGACGGTCTTCAAGGAGTCGTCGGGCGCGAAGTGGACCTTGGTCCCGCCGCGCTGCGGCGCCGGCTGCGATCCGGTTGCGCAGGCGTGGCCGCTGGCGATCTTGGCCGGGCCGGACGGCGCGACGTGGGTCGTCGTCACCGGCGGGCTGCTGCGGCTAAACGCGGACGGCACGACGACCGGTCTCGCGCCGGCCGCGACGCAAACGGTCCTGTGGGATGCCGTCGTCGGCCCCGACAACGCGTTCTGGGCCGTCGACGGCCTCGGCGCGATCGAGCGCATCCCGCTCTCGGGCGCGCCGGCGGCGTTTGCGGTCGGCGGGCACCCCACGCGCATCGCGCCGGGATGGGACGGCACGCTGTGGTTCCTCGACCTCGTGAACGGCGTTCGCCGGATCACCACCTCCGGCGCCGTCACGACGGTGGTCCCGCCGCCGAGCGGCAGCTTCAGCGAGGGGGACGCGATCGCGCAGGGCCCGGACCACGCGCTGTGGTTCGCCGAGGCGAATGCGAACAAGCTCGGCCGCGTCTCGCTGAGCGGCGCGCTGAACGAGTTTTCCGTCCCGGCGGCCGGCGACGCGCCGGCCGGGATCGCCGCCGCGCCGGACCAGTCGCTGTACTTCATGGAACAGAACCGCGCCGGCGTGCTGGTCGTGCACGCGATCGTGCCGCAGTCCTTCGTCTCCGCCGGCTTCTGAACCGCAGGACGCGCTCGCGTTCCCGCGTAGGACGCGAGGTGCTTCGTCCGACGTTCCGCGCCGCTTTGGCGGCGCTCTTCTTCTCTTCGTGCGGCGCCGCCGCGCTCGCGCAGGCCACCGCGCCGGAGTCGAACCCGTCCGCGCCGCCGGTCCCGGCGGCCTCGCCGAGCCCGAGTCCGAGCCCGACCGCCTCGCCGACGCCGCCGTACAACCGGGTCGCGTTTCGCGAGGTCGGGCCGGCGGTCGCGGGCGGGCGCGTCGCCTCGGTGGTCGGCGTCGTCGGCGATCCGAAGCTCTACTACCTCGGCTCGGCCGGCGGCGGGGTGTGGAAGACGGCGAACGGCGGGACGACGTGGTCGCCCGTCTTCGACAAGCAGGACGTCGCCGCGATCGGCGCCGTCGCGATCGATCCGAAGCGCCACGACGTGGTGTGGGTCGGGACCGGCGAGACGAACCCGCGCAACGACGTCTCTTGGGGCGACGGCGTCTACAAGTCGACCGACGCCGGCAAGACGTGGACGAACGTCGGGCTCGGCGCGACGCGCGCGATCGCCTCGATCGTGATCGACCCGCGCGATCCGAACGTGGTGCTGGTCGGCGCGCTGGGCGACGTGTTCGCCGACTCGCCCGAGCGCGGCGTCTACCGCACGAGCGACGGCGGCAAGACGTGGACGAAGACGCTCTACGTCGGGCCGCGCAGCGGCGTGAGCGAGATGGTCGCCGATCCGAAGAACCCAAATGTCGTCTACGCGGGCATCTGGCAGTTCCAGCGGCGCCCGTGGACGTTCACCTCCGGCGGCAACGAGGACGGGATCTGGAAGTCGACCGACGGCGGCAACACGTGGAACCGGTTGAGCGGACACGGCCTGCCGGACGGAATGACGGGCCGCGTCGGGCTCGCGAGCGCGCCCTCGAACCCGCAGCGCGTCTACGCGCTGATCGAGTCGAAGGCCGGCATCCTGTGGCGCTCCGACGACGGCGGCGCGAGCTGGAAAGTGGTTTCGAAGGACACGCTGGTCAATCAGCGGCCGTTCTACTTCTCGCACGTGCGCGTCGACCCGGCGAACCCCGATCACGTCTACGGCGTCTCCGAGTTTCTCTCGGAGTCGAAGGACGGCGGGAAGACGTTCAAAGAGATCGCGCACCCGGTGCACGTCGACTACCACGACATGTGGATCGCGCCGGACGATCCGAAGCGCATGATCGTCGCCGAAGACGGCGGCTACGCGCTCAGCGTCGACGGCGGCAATGCCTGGGCGTTCTCGCGGAATCTCGCGATCGGTGAGATCTACCACGTCGGCTACGACGACGAGACGCCGTACCGCATCTGCGTCGGCTTGCAGGACAACAACGGGTTCTGCGGCCCCTCGAACAGCCTCAACCCCGAAGGAATCATCGACGAGTCGTGGGAGCGCGTGATCGGCGGCGACGGGATGTGGGCGTGGCCCGATCCGCGCGATCCGAATCTCGTCTGGACCGATCTGCAGACGGGCCGGCTCTCGCTCTACGACCGCACCTCGCAGCGCGGGCGCTTCATCCAGCCGTGGCGCTCGCGCAGCGCCGACGAGTTCGCGCTGAACAAGGCGCGCTACCGCTTCAACTGGGACTCGCCGATCGCGTTCGATCCGTTCGACAAGGCGACGGCGTATTTCGGTGCGGACGTCGTGTTCGCCACGCGCGACCGCGGCGCCAACTGGCGCGTCATCTCGCCCGACCTGAGCCGCAACGACAAGAGCCATCAGATTCCGTCCGGCGGGCCGCTCGCGCTCGACGTCTCGAGCGCGGAGTTCACCGGCACCCTGCTCGACATCGAGCCCTCGCCGAAGACGCGCGGCGAGATCTGGACCGGCAGCGACGACGGTTTGATTCACGTTACGCGCGACGGCGGCAAGCATTGGGCGAACGTGACCCCGCCCGGCGTCGCGCCCGACGGCCGCGCCGAGATGATCTCGCCTTCGCCGCTCGTCGCCGGAACGGCGTACGCGGTGATCGACCGCCACCTGCTCGGCGACGACGCGCCGTACGTCTTCGTGACGCACGACTGGGGCGCGCACTGGACGAGCATCGCGGCAGGCCTGCCGGCCGAGCCGGCGCGCTCGATTCGCGCCGACACGCGCAATCCCGGCCTCGTCTACGCGGGCTTCGAGACGACGTTCCGGCTCTCGTACGACGGCGGCGTACACTGGCGCAAGCCGGCGCTGGGGCTGCCGCCGGTCGCCGTCTACGACATCCGCGTGCAGCCGCGCTGGAACGATCTTCTCCTGGCGACGCACGGGCGCGCGGTCTGGATCCTCGACGATCTCACGCCGCTGCAGCAGCTGCCGCAGGCTGAAGCGGCCGGCGCGATGCTCTTCGCGCCGCGGACCGCGTACCTGTTCGCGACGCACGCGAACGATGAGGGGCTCTACACGCGCTACGGCGGCAAGAACCCGCCCTCCGGCGCGATGATCGCGTTCTATCAAGGGAAGCCCGCCGCGAAAGCGCCGGAGATCGAGATCCTCGACGCGGCCGGCCACGTGATTCGGCACCTGCGCGGGACGCAGCGCGTCGAGGAGCGCGAGATCCCCGTCGTCACGAACTTCGCCGGGATCAACCGCATCACGTGGGACTTGCGCGAGGACGGTCCGGTGCGCTGGCGGCTCGCGGCGAAGGAAGAGTATCGCGGCCCGCGCGTCGGCGCGTTCGTCGTCCCCGGCCGCTACACCGCGCGCATCGTGCTCGCCGGGAAAACGATCACGCAGCCGATCCGCGTCGAGCCCGACCCGCGCGTGCACTTCACCGCCGCGGACTACCGGGCGGCGTACGCGTTCTCGAAGGCGCGCCTGGCCGAGTACTCGCAGGTCGACGCCGCGCTGAACCGGCTTGACGGCTACGCCGGGGTCGCGGGCGGGCTGGCCGAGGAGAAACCGGCCTCGCCGCTGGCCGCGCAGCTGCGCGCGGTGCGCGCGAAAGCGTTGGCGCTGCGCGGCGAGCTGACCGCCGACTACACCAACGACGAAGACAGTATCCAGCGGCCGGGACGGCTGCGCGAAGACATGGAGGGGCTGTTCTTCGCCGCCGGCGCGCCGCCGTCGGCGGCGACCCGCGACTACGCCGCGCGCGTGCGCGCGACGTACCTCGCCGTCATGCGCGACGTCGCGGCGTTCGAGCGCGACGACGTCGCGCGCGCCGACGCCGCGTTGCGCGCTGCGGGGTTCGCGCCGCTCGGCGCCGGGACCGTCAACATCAAGCGCGCCGACGTCGTCGGCACGGACAGCGCCGGCGCAGCGAGCGGCGGCGAGGAGGACGATTGAAGCGCGCTAGCGCGCGTTGTGCAGCTCGACGCTCTGCGCCATGAGCGGCTCACTGCGGCCGCGGCGCGCGACGATCTTGATCGCGGGTGCCGTCGACGCGCGGAGCAGCGCGAGCGCGCTCGGCGGAAGCTCGACGTGGACGCGCAGATCGTGCACTTCCGGTGCTGCCGGACCTTCGATCGAGAGCTTGCCGATCAGCACCGAGTTCGCCGGTGCCTTGGGGTCCAGGAGATAGAACTGGAACGAGCCGCCACCGGCCGGGATCCGCGCGTGCGAAAGCGTGAGCTCGGCGGTTTGCGTCGCGGTGCTGCCTTGTGCCGCGCGAAATGCCGGGGCGACCTTGAGCGGGCGCACGACGGCGGCGCTCGCGCTCACGTGAGCGGCGTACGGGGGGACGGTGGCGCAGAACACGACCGGTAAACGCCCGCGCGGCGGCTCCCGGTTCCCCGGGCGCCTCGCGCGGGCGTTCGCGGTCTCACCTCATTCGACCAGCAGCGTCGCCGAGGTCGCCTGCAGCACGGCACCCTTTGCCGGCGGCACGACGCCGAACAGCTGGTGCGTCCCGCCGGCGCGCTCCGGAACGATGCGCCAGGACGCGCCGGATTTCAGCACCGGAGCCGCCGCGGGGTCGATGCGCGCGAGCACGTTCGTCGTGATCCCCTCCGTCATCGGGTGCGAGAAGAGCGCGAAGTGCCCGACGCGGCGCGGCCGGCCGTTGACCGTCGCGACGAGATCGAACCGCCCCGTCCCGGGCGCGGGAACCTGCACGCCTCGGAGCACCATCGAAACCGGACGCGGCGCTGCCGTCGCGTTGGCCGCTTCCGGCGGCAGCCGTAGTTCCGCGCGGGCGAGCGCGAGCGGGAACACCCGGATCGGACGCGTCCCGGGCGCCGGCGGATACACGTAGCGCAAGTTGTTGCGGTAGTCGATCACGTCGGCCGGTCCGATCGAATAGCACTTGCCGTCGTAGTCGTAGAAGTACCACACGTTCTTGATCCACGCGGGATCGTACGGCTGGCCGGTGTTGGGATCGGTCGAGTTGGGCGTCTTGTTTCCGTGGAGCTGTTGCCACCACGCCCACACCTTGTCGATGTTGCCGTGGTGCGCGCAGAACACCGGATCGAGCGCGGCCGTCGGAAGCGCGCCCATATCGTGATACGGCGGCGTCTGGAACCCCGTGTCGACGTGAATTTGGCCGTGCGAGGCGTTTTCCAGCACCGGGCTGCCGCCGCCGCCGCCGACCGGGTTGCCGTACAACGTGAAAACGTCGTTCGTCGCGAGCGCGGCGGTGATGTCGCCGTCGCCCGGCGAAAACGTCGGCTGCCGGTTCGGATCGACGAGCGATCCGGTCGTGAACGCGACCGGGAACGTCGGCGTCGTCGTCGCGCCCTCCCAGTCCCAAACCGCGAGACGGAACGTCGGATCGAGGCTGACGCCGCCGGTAGAACCGTACGCGGCGATGCGTTCCTGAAAGTACACGAAGCAGCGGTGCCACGCGAGGAAGCGATCGGACTGGTGTACCTCGCGCGGGCCGCCCGCGCACATGATCTTGTGAATGTTCCCTTGCTGCACCAGGCTCCGCGGATCGCTCGCGGGAAGCGAGCGCATCCACTTGTAGCCCGCATGCATCTTCGCCAGCCACGCGCTGTCCGCGGCGAGCTGTTCGACGGTGCGGCGCATCGTAATCGGGCGCTTGTCCATCCCCGGCTTGAACGGCCGCGGGGTGGTGCTGCAGCGCGTCGGGTCGACCTTGGCGCTCGGCAGCATACGCATCTGCGCGACGGCAGCGCCGGAACCCAGCGCGAGGACCCCGCTCGCGCCGAGAACACCGGCGACGAATCCCCGGCGGTCTAGAGACTGATCGGACATAAAAACCTCTCCTTCGTTCACCCAAAGCAGGAGCACAAGCGAGCCTTCCCACGCCCCCTGGACAATCCCTCCAGACGTGCTGCAGAAGCGCTCACCGCGCCGGGCGCGGGCTAGCGCTTCGGTGCGCCGAACGAGTCCGAGGTCAGCGTGATCGCGATGGTGGTGTGCGTGGTGTCGTACGCGCCGCGCACCTGCCGGCGCGACTCGGTCTCGAAGTTCGCTTTGAGCGGCACGACGAGCGCGGTGTCGTAAACCAGCGAGCCGGCACGCGACGCCTCGTAGCCGGTGACGCCGGCGACCTTTTCGTCGAGCGTGTAGTCGAGCGTGACGCGCTGCGCGTCGTGACCGACGACCTTGTAGTGCTCGACGTCGGTGCGCCCTTGCGCGCTCTGGTCGACGGTCCACGCCGTTCCGGTCTCGGTCGGGTGGTCGCCGAAGAAACCGCGCGCCAGCCAGCGCGCGACGGCGAGCTCCTCTTCGGTGAGGTTCTCGCCGTTCTTCGGATCGTACAGCAGCGTGCCGTCCTGCGCGATCGCGAGCCGCACCTTCGGACGCGTGCGGTCGGCGGCGTTCTCGGCGACGTCGACGACGAGCCCCGCGTCATCGGTCGCTTGAAGCACCTCGACGACGATCGAGCCCTGCGCTTTGAACGTCCGCTTCACGGCCGCCTCGCCGGCACCGCGCGTCTGCCGCGGCGGCCCCGAGACGATACGCCCCTTCACGACAACCGAGGCTTGGCGTCCCGGCTCGACGGCACCGCCGGGTGTCTCGCTCAGCACGGCGACGGAGAGATCGAGATCGAAGCTGAGCGTGCGCACGGGCCGGGCGGTCTCGGCGGCGCCGGCCGCCAGCGGCGCCGCGGCGAGAACGGCGAAGAGAGCGAACACCGGCGCGCGGGTGCCCATGGCCCAGGTTTCGCTGCCCCGCCCGGCAGGCTCCTAGCCGCCGCGCTGCATAGGAGAACGCATGCAGATCGAGCGCTTCCGCGACCGCTTCAAGGACGTGATCGGGCTGATCGTGACGCCGATGGACCGCAGCTACGCGGTCGACGAGGGCGCGTTGCGCGCGCAGATCGAGTGGTGCTTCGCGCAGGGCGCGACCGGGATCGTCGCGACCGGCTCGATCGGCGAGTTTCTGCACTTGGAGGACGCCGAGCGCCGCCGCGTCCTCGAGGTCGTTCTCGAGCAGACGCGCAAGCGTCCCGGCGCGAGCGCGTTCGCGATGACGTCCGGCGCGACGACCCTGCAAGCGCTGAAGTGGACGAAGCTCGCCGCCGAGCTGGGCTACGACTGCGCGGTCGTGATCGCGCCGTACTACTGGAAGGTCGGCGAGCGCGAAGTGTTCGAGCACTTCCGCGCGATCGCGGAAGCGAATCTGCTTCCGATCTGTGTCTACCACAATCCGGCGCTCTCGAAGTTCCACATCCCACCGGCGCTCTTCCGCAAGCTCGCCGAGCTGGAGAACGTCGTCTGCGTCAAAGAGGTCGAGACCGAGCTGCAGCATCTCGAGCAAGTCGCCGACGCGCTCGAAGGCCGCGCGATCTACCTGCAGACGTTCCGCGCGTATCTGACGGGACGGCTGCTGGGCTCGAACGGCGGCCAGATCAACGTCTTCGCGATCCCGGCCTGCGTCGCGATCGACGCGGCGTGGCGCGGCGACGTCGCGCTCGCCGAGGAGATCCAGCGCCGGCTGAACCGCGTCTTCCCGCGCGGCGGCGAAGCGGCGCTCGGCGCGCTCGGGATGACGAAGGTCACCGCTTCGGTCGTCACCGGGATCGAGATGGGCCCGGCGCGACCGCCGTACCTCGCCCCGGACGACGCCGAAGAACGGATCGCCAAACGTCTGCCCGAATTGTACGAGCTCGTCCCCGCGATGCGCCCACAGAAGCGCACCGCCGTGCACGCGGTGTCGTGATTCCCGACGAAACGATCGCCGGCCCGCCATCGACGACGCAGCTCTGGATCGACGGCGCATACGCCGACGCGGCGGACGGCGCAACGTACGAGGACGTCGATCCGGCGAGCGGCGAAGCGTTCGCGCGGATCGCGCGGGGCGGCGCCGCCGACGTCGCGCGGGCCGTCGGCGCGGCGCGGCGCGCGTTCGACGACGGGCCGTGGCCGCGCACCACCGCCGCCGAGCGCGCGAAGGTGCTGCGCACGCTCGCCGCGCTGCTGCTCGAGCACCGTGAAGAGCTCGCGCGGCTGGAGTCGCGCGACGCCGGGAAACCGTTCCGCGAAACCGCCGACCGCGACGTGCCGCGCGCGGCCGACAACTGCGCGTTCTTCGCGAGCGCGGTCGAGCAGCGCGAGCAGAGCGCGTTCTTCGACCGCAAGCCGTTCCTCGGCGAGCAGCGCGAGATCGCCTCGATCGTGCGCGAGGAGCCGGTCGGCGTGTGCGCGCTGCTGACGCCGTGGAACTCGCCGCTGATGCAGGCGACCTGGAAGATCGCGCCGGCGATCGCCGCCGGCAATACCTGCGTGCTGAAGCCTTCGGAGCTGACGCCGCTCTCGACGCTGCGCCTCGCGGAGCTGTGCGCCCAAGCCGGCGTCCCGGACGGCGTCGTGAACGTCGTGACCGGGTTCGGCCCGGAGGCCGGCGCGCCGCTGGTCGCCGACCCGCGCGTCGACGCGGTCGCGTTCACCGGGAGCGAGCCGACCGGGATCGCGATCAACCTCGCCGCCGCGCCGACCCTCAAGAAAGTCACCCTCGAGCTCGGTGGGAAATCGGCGAACGTCGTCTGCGACGACGCCGATCTCGAGCTCGCGGTCGAAGGGAGCGTGCTGGCGATGTTCCGGCACAGCGGGCAAGTCTGCCTCGCCGGCACGCGCTTGTACGTGCAGCACAAGATCTACGACCGTTTTCTGGAGCGCTATCTCGAGCGCGTGCGAAACCTGCGCGTCGGCGATCCGCAGTCGCGCGAGAGCGACCTCGGCCCGCTCATCACCGCGGGCCACCGCGAGCGCGTCGAGCGCTTCTGCGCGCAAGCCGACGACGAAGGCGTTCCGGCGCTGCTGCGCGGGCGGCGGCCGGACGAAGCGTCGCTCGCGGCGGGGAACTATCTCGGCCCGACGATCTTCGCGCCGCGCGACGAGTCGCAGGCGGTCGCGCGCGAAGAGGTCTTCGGCCCGGTGCTTTCCGTCTTCCGCTTCGAGACGCTCGACGAGGTTGTCGCGCGCGCCAACGCGACGCGCTACGGGCTCTCCTCGTACGTGTGGACGGCGAGCATCGCGAACGGGCTGCGCTTCGCCGAGCGCGTCCGCGCCGGAATGTGCTGGATCAACGGCTACTTCCTGCGCGACCTGCGCCAGCCGTTCGGCGGCGTCCGGATGAGCGGGCTCGGCCGCGAAGGCGGCCGCTGGTCGCTGGACTTCTTCACCGAACCGAAACTGGTGTGCATCTCCTATTGATCGTCTCGAGGTACATCCCGTCATGTCGTACGTGAGCCCGCTGACCGTCATCCCGAAGCACGTTCCGGAAGAACAGCTGCGGACGTTCGGGACGCTGGAGTCGTACGAAGCGTACATCGAGCACCAGTACCGCGACAGCAAGGCGCTGCTCGAGAAGTACCGCGCGCACAAGACGCACGATCCGGAGCTGAGCGCCGAGTACCGCCGCGCGATGGCGCCGATCATGCTGACGACCTGCTGGGGCGAAGCGCAGACGACCGCGCAGGTCGCGCAGATCATCACCAAGACGAACCGTCCGACCATCCAGTATTTCTACGCGACCCACGCGCTCGACGAGGTCCGCCACACCCAGATCGAGTGGCGCCGCATCCGCGACCTCGACCTCGCCGACTCGCTCGACGTTCCGTACGAGCAGACGGAGCTGTTCCGATTCGTCAACGGGCTCCCGTCGTTCGTCGAGATCGTCTACGGCCAGGTCTGCACGCTCGAGGCGTACTCCGCGCACGTGCTGTTCAACTCGATCGCCGACCTCGCCCGCAAGTACGGCGATCTCGCGACCGCGGTGACGTACGAGTACGTGATGCACGACGAGGTCCGCCACATCAGCACCGGCCTCAAAGTCGTGCGCGAAGCGATCGAGACCGCGCCCGATCCCGAAGAAGCCGTCTTTCGCATCCTCGACCTGGAGGAGCGGCTGCTGCCCATAACTATCCGCAAGCTGGGCCGCGACTCGGCGATCGCGGGAAACCTCTACGAAGCGGGGATGATCGCCGACAAGCGCGCCTTCGAGCTCGACGGCTTTCGCCAGTACCTGATCTTCCGCTCGAAGATTCCGAGCCTGCCGCCGATGCGCTACAAAGGCCCGGACGGCTGGACCGCCGCCGACACCGCCGCGGCCGCCGCATCATCCTGAGCTTGTCGAAGGACGAGCCACCACCGTGATCGCGGCCGGCCTCTTCTCCACCCACGTTCCGCGCCTGATGATTCTCGACCCCGAAGCGCGCCGGCGGTACATGGGCCAGAACGTCACGACGTTCTACGACGCGCTCCCGCAGATCAAGCGCGAGCGGATCGACGCGCTGGAGTTCGACACCTTCGTCGTGATCGACACCCACTGGCACTCGACGCTCGAGTTCATCCTGAACGCGCACGCGCGCCACGAAGGGCTCTACACCTCCGACGAGATCCCGTGGATGATCCACGAGTACGCGTACGACTACCCGGGCGATCCGGAGCTGGCCGCGCTGATCGCGCAAGAGTCGAAAGCGCGCGGCGTGCCGGCCGAAGCAGCCGCGCACCGCGGCTTGCCGGTGCATTACGGCACGCTCAACCCGATGCACTACTACAACCCCGGCCCGAGCAAGAAGCGCGTCCTGCCGGTCTCGGTGCTCGACACGGCGGAGGTCGAGCCGAACCTGCGCTTCGGCGAAGCGGTCACGGCGGCAGCGGAGCGCTGCGGGCGGCGGGTGCTGCTGGTCGCCTCGGGCGGGATGTCGCACCGCTTCTGGCCGCTGGCGACGATCCGGCAGCGGGCCGGCGCCGATCCGAGCGACATCAGCGATCCGGCGCTGCGCGCGTTCGACGAGCGGATCATGGCGTGGTGGCGCGCCGGCGACCACGCCGCGGTGCTCGCGCACGCCGACGAGTTCCGCCGCACCTGCTCGCCCGAAGGCCGCTTCGCGCACTACCTCGTCCTGGCCGGCGCGCACGGCGGCGCGGCGTGGCGCGCGCGCGGCGAGCAGTTCGGCCGCTACGAAGCCGCGATCGGGACCGGCCAGTCCAACTTCTGGTTCGCCGCGCGCTGAGCACATGAAATGAAGAAGCTCGCGGCGTGCGCGCGCGCGAGCTTCTTCATCGTTGCCGGGACGCGTCTACCGGGCTTACTTCCCGGAGAAGTCCTCGACGTAGAACGTCTCGTCGTTGCCGACCGTCACCACCGCGACGCCGAGCTTGTGCTCGTTGGCGTCGAGCACGTTCTGCGCATGCGGCGGGCTGTTCATGAACGCCGCGTGCGCGCGCGGCTCGTCGTAGTCGAAGGCGATGTTCTCGCCGGCGTACGTTCCCGCCATGTGCCAGGCCGCCAGCCGGTCGTAGAACGAGACGCCGTTGGGGTCGGTGTGCCCGAAGTAGCCGCGCGCCGCCATCTCGACGGCTTTGGCGTACGCGAACCGGTCGAGCGTGTCGTCCCGCTGGAGCGCCGGGATCCCGCGCTTCGCGCGCTCGGCGTTGACGTCCGCGGCCAGCGCGTTCGCCGCGTCGGCCTCGTTCTCCGGATAATGCGGGTTGTACAAAGCGAGCGTGATCGCCGCTTCGCCGTGATGCGAGGAGCTCACCAGCCGCGGCAGCGGCTGCAGCGCCGGAGCCGATGAAAGCGGTAGAAGCGTCAGCGTCGCTGCCATGAAGGCCGTGATCTGCTTCAAAGCGGTGAACCTCGGTGAGTCGGCGAACCGCCGCACGCGCGCTGAACACAACGCCGTACGAGCGGAACGTGCGGAAACCAAACTGCTCGAGCGTCCTCTGCGAACCAGGCGCTTCGGGTGCACCACCGGCCCTGCTATCGAGCGAAGCAGGAGCGGACGTGTCCGCGAGAGGTCGTATGAGAGCTATCGACGCGGCCCGGCCGATTGTTTAGAGCCGGGCAAGCGCGTCCGTCAGAGGGTGAGCGCGATCACCCTCGGGCGGGCGTTCCGTCCAGCGCCACGCCGGCGCGGTCGTGCGCGGCGCGCGCTTCGCGCATCAAATTCGCCACGATCTCGGCAGCCGGCAGCGGCTTGGCCAGCGCGACCGCCTGCCCGCTCCAGAGGCTGAGCAGCTCAGGCCGCTCCTGCGCGGTGGCGGCGTCGCGGACGTCGCGGGTCAGCCCGTTCTGATACGGATACGGCGCGATCTCGGCCGCGCCGGTCATCTCCTCGATGAAGCGGTTGATCACGCCGCGCGCGTGCTTGCCGGAGAAGACCGTGGTAAGCGTCGTGCGCCGCGCGGCCTCGCTCGCCAGCAGGCCGCGCGCGGCGGGCGAGAGCGACGACTCGTCGCTGAGCAGAAACGCGGAGCCGACTTGCGCCGCGCATGCGCCGAGCGCGAGCACCGCCGCGACGCCGCGGCCGTCGCCGATTCCGCCGGCCGCAAGCACCGGAACCGAGACGGCATCGACGACTTGCGGAACGAGCGCGAGCGTCCCGATCAGCGACTCCTCGAGCGGCGCGAGAAACGCACCGTGGTGGCCGCCGGCTTCGTAGCCTTGCACGCACACGGCGTCCACGCCGGCGCGCTCGAGCGCGACGGCTTCGGCGACCGTCTTCGCGGTGCCGATCGTGAAGATCTCGAGCTCGCGGCAGCGCGCGAGCGCTTCCGCCGGCGGAATCCCGAAGGTGAAGCTGAACACCGCCGGACGCGCTTCGGCGACGACTTCGAACTGTGCGCGAAAGCTGGTAGCCGAGACGGGCGGCGCGTCGGGATGCGGGATCCCGAGCTCGTCGCGATAGCGGCGCAATCGCTCGTGCGCGCGCTGCATGACGTCAGCCGGCGGCGGCGCGTACTCGCCGACGAACAGGTTCACCGCGAACGGGCGATCGGTCAGCGCGCGCACCTGCGCGATCTGCTCGCGAATCTTCGCCGGCGCGTTGTAGCCGCCGGGGAGCGAGCCGAGCCCGCCGGCGCTCGAGACCGCCGCGACGAGCCGCGGCGTCGTCGCACCGGCCATCGGTGCCTGCACGATCGGAACGGCGAGCGTCTGCAGCGGGTTCATGGTGCTCGGATCGTACGCCGCCCCGCGGCACACGGCTAAGACGGAGGTCTGAGCGCTCGTAGACGCGTCGGTCTACCGCGTAGGTATACAGGTCTGTCTACTTTCACGAGGCAAAGCGGCCGTACGACCCACGTGTCAAGGAGACGGTCAATGATCGCGGCAGCGATCCATCCCCATCCGGCGCGCCCCGCACGCCATCCCGACTATCGTCTGCGGCCGTTCACCGAGGGCGACGTCCCGCGCTACGGCGCGCTGCTCGCCTCGCTTTCGCCGGAAGACGTGCGGCTGAGGTTCCACTCCGTCACCGCGCCCTCGGATCCCGAGCAGATTCGCGGCGCGCTGCTCGGCGCCGGCTCGCTCGGCGCGGTTCTCGTCGAGACGTGCGCGGGCGAGCTCGTGGGCGTCGCGCACGCGGCGCCGGCGAACGTGGAACGGCGCGGGGAGTTCGGGATCCTGGTCGCCGCGGCGCACCGCCGACGCGGGCTCGGCGGGGCGCTGGCGGACATGCTGCTGCACGGGATGGCAGCACGCGGGGTCACCCGCGCCGAAGCGTACACCGCCTGGGAGAACCGCGCCGCGGCGGCGCTGCTGCGCTCGCGCGGCTTCCGAGCGCAGCACGTCGGCGGCGGGCTCGTCCGCTGGCTGCGCGGCTGAACCGTTTCCGAACGCGACGCGCCAGGCGCCCTCCGCGGAGCGCCCGAACGTCCCGCCGATGACGTTTCGCACCGGAACCGGCGCGCTGGCGCTCGCCGTCGCCTTCAGCTGTGTCGCGCCGGGATCGGCGGACGCGCTCACGCTGCAGCACCTCGACGACGTGCGCAGCGGCTACCGTGCGCTGACGACGACGTTCTACCGCGGCGTCACCCCGTCGAAGCTGGTCGCCGGCGCGCGCGCCGCGCTCGCCGAGGCGCTGCGCAAGAACGGCCAGACGCTGCCGCCGCTTGCGGCGCACTCGGGCGACGAGCTCGCGCAGATCGTCGCCACGATCGACGCCGCGCGCGGCCGCGGCAAGCTCTCCGAAACCGACCTGACCTTCACGGCGCTGAGCGGGATGGCGCATGCGGCGGGCGACCGCTACACCGTCTTCCTGACGCCGAAAGAGCTGACCGGATTTCAAACGCCGCTGAACCCGCCGCACGTGTTCGGGATCGGCGTGCTGCTGCAGCAGGACGAGACGACGAAAGACGTGAGCGCCTCGTACGTCGCGCCCGGCACGCCGGCCGACGGCGCGGGCGTGCAGAACGGCGACGTCTTCGAAGCGATCGACGGCGTCAGCGTCCGCGGCGAGGACGTCGCGCACGTGCGCGCGCGCCTGCTCGGGCGCACCGGAACGGTCGTGCGCGTGCGCATGCTGCGCAACGGCAAGACGCATGCGGAGTTTTCGATCGTGCGCGCCGAGGTGCATCCGCCGACGGTCTACCAGAAGCTGCTGGCGAACGGCGTGGGTTACATCGCCGTCGGCGTCTTCGGCGAGCCGACCGCTGAAGAGTTCGGCGCCGCGCTCAAGCACCTGCAGCAGCAGAACGCGCGCGCGTACGTCATCGACCTGCGCAACAACGGCGGCGGCTACGTCAACGCGGCGGTCGCGATCGCCGGCCACTTCATCCACTCCGGCCCGATCGTCTCGGTCGCCGAACGCTCGGGAACGACCGAGTTCGACGCCGAGGCGAATGCCGACGTCGCGCGGCCGGTCGCGGTGCTCGTCAACCACTACTCCGCCTCCGCCTCGGAGATCACCGCCGGCGCGCTGCAGGACGCCGGCGTCGCGACGCTGGTCGGGAGCCGCACCTACGGCAAAGGCGTCGTGCAGCAGATCACCTACAACAACGACGGCTCGGCGATGAAGGTCACCACCGCGCGCTACCTGACGCCGCGCAACCGGATCATCGACGGCGTCGGGCTCGTCCCCGACGTCACCGTGAACGAGAACGCGCACGCGCGCTTCGGCGATCCGTCCGCCGACGCACAGCTCGCTGCGGCGATCGCGGCGGTTCAGGCGAAAGCGAGGCTCTAGCCGCCAAGCGACGCCGAGATGCACCTACGAATGGAGGAACGTTCCGCATGTGGTACGTCTACACAACTGCCGATCGGAAAAGATACACGGTCGCACAACAGCCGACCGGCGAGTATGCCTTCCAAGTCGTCGGGCCAATGTCGTACCAGGACGCGTGGGCCTGGATGAAGGCTAACGGCCACGGCTAGGTCATTGAGGCGCGCGCTGCGCGAAAACGTCAGGCTGCGAGCATCAACGTCGTCGAAGTGGCCGGCGACGAGCGCCGCGTGCGCGCGTAGCGTTTGAGCGTGCTGTAGCTGCCGCGGAAGGCGTCGCGCTCGACGAGCTCGTTGTAGAGCTCGCGCAGCGAGGCGCCGCTCGCGAGCGCGTCGTCGATCCGCTCGCGATGGGGTTCGCACACCGACTGCGGCTCACGCAGCTCGTGCAACTGCGCAACCTCGCCGTCGAGTAGGCCGGCGCGGCGGCCGTAGGCCGCGACCGTCTCGCGGCGGTGCCCCGTCTCGTGCTCGATCCGGCGGAGCGACTTCCCTTCGCGGAGCAAGGCCAGGACCCGGTCCCGCTGCGCCTCGGTCAGCGTGTTCATGCCGGGCGCTTCGCGCGCCGGCGCGCGCGGGACCTGCGCGGCGTGGCCGCTTTTGAGTGCCCGGCCGCTTTCGGCGGCCCGAAACGCCCGCACGCTGCCGCGCGCCGCTATACTGCGCGCATGAGCCACCTGGTTCCGATCGTCGTCGAGCAGACCGCGCGCGGCGAACGCTCGTACGATATCTACTCGCGGCTGCTGCAGGAGCGGATCGTTTTCGTCACCGGCCAGATCGACGACGCGCTGGCGAACACCGTCATCGCGCAGCTGCTGTTCCTCGAGCGCGCCGACGCCGACAAGGACATCGACCTCTACATCAACAGCCCGGGCGGCAGCGTGAGCGCGGGGCTCGCGATGTACGACACGATGCAGCTGATCAAGCCGAACGTCGCGACGATCTGCGCCGGCCTCGCCGCCTCGGCCGCGTCGATCCTGCTGACCGGCGGTGCGCCCGGAAAGCGCATGGCGCTGCCGTACAGCAAGGTCCTGATCCACCAGCCGTGGATCGGCCAGATCGGCGGCCAGGCGACCGACATCGAGATCCACGCCCGCGAGCTGCTCGCGACGCGCCGCCTCCTCGCCGAGATCTATCACCGCACGACGAGCAAGCCGGTCGACGAGATCCTGCGCGACCTCGAGCGCGACTTCTACATGAGCGCCGACGAAGCGAAGGCGTACGGGATCATCGACGTCGTGCTGGACGGCGCAAACCGCAACGGCAACGGCGCAGTGCCGGCGTCACCTTGATCCACGCGTCTCTCGCCGCCATGCCCGGCGAGAGACGCGTTCTCCGCGGACTCTACTCGAACCGCAGGGCGCGGATCGGGTCGAGCGCGGCAGCTTTGCGCGCCGGCCAGTAGCCGAAGAAGACTCCGACCGCGGCGCTGAACGCGAGCGCGAGCACCACCGAGACGAGCGGGACGCTCGCCGGCCAGTGCGCGAACAGCACGATCGCCGTAGCGCCCGCGATGCCGAGGACGACGCCGATCGCGCCGCCGCCGGTCGAGAGCACGACCGCTTCGATCAGGAACTGGCGCAGGATCGCCGCGCCGCGCGCGCCGAGCGCGACGCGCAAGCCGATCTCGCGCGTGCGCTCGGTGACCGAGACCAGCATGATGTTCATGATCCCGATCCCGCCGACGATCAGCGAGACCGCCGCCACCGCGGCCAGCAGCAAGCCCAGGATCGACGCGGTCGCCGAGGCGGCCTGCGCGATGTCTTGCAGGTTGCGCACCTGGAAGTCGTCCTGGCCGTTCGTGATGCCGTGGCGCTGCTCCAGCAAACCGGTGATCTGCGTCTGCACCGAGTCGATGTGCGTTCCGTCGACCGCCGAGACCATCAGCGACCCGATCGTCGTGCCGCCGGTGAGGCGCTCGAGCGCCGAGGTGTAGGGAATCAGCGCGGTGTCGTCCTGATCCTGACCGCCGCCGCTCTGTCCTTTTGCGATGAGCGTTCCGATCACGGTGAACGGCACGTTGCGGATCTCGATCGTCCGCCCGATCGGATCGCTGCCGTCGGGAAAGAGTTGGCGCACGACGGTTTGACCCAGCACGACGACCTTCGCTGCCGCGTCGGTCTCCGACTGCGTGAAGAACCGGCCGCTCGAGACGTCCCAGCTGCGCACGACGGTGTACGTCGGAGCGACGCCGGTGACTTGGGTCTGCCAGTTCTGCCCGCCGGCGACCAGCTGGCCGCGCACGTTGACGCTCGGCGAAACCGCGCTGACGCCGGGCAGCTTCGCGATCGCGAGCCCGTCCGCGACGGTGAGCGTCGAGGCGCCGCCGTTTCCAGTGCGCGCGCCGCTGGTCTGCACGCTCCCCGGAATGACGATGATCAGGTTCGAGCCGAGCGAGTTGATCTGGTTCGCGACCGAGCTCTTCGCGCCGGTGCCGAGCGCGACGGTGACGATCACCGCCGCGACGCCGATCACCACCCCGAGCATCGTGAGCATCGAGCGCGAGCGGTTGCGGACCAGCGCCTGCATCGCCAGACGCAGCGTTTGCACGAGGGAGATCATACGAGTACTTTCTCGCGAACGGGTTCGTCGGAGATGATGTGGCCGTCGCGGAAGGTGACGAGCCGGCGCGCGTGCGCGGCGACGTCCGCTTCGTGGGTGACCAGCATGACCGTCATTCCGCGCTCGGCGTTCAAGCGCTGAAAGAGCGCCATCACGTCTTCCGAGGAGGCGGTGTCGAGCGCGCCGGTCGGCTCGTCGGCGAGGATCAGCTGCGGCTGGTTCACGATCGAGCGCGCGATCGCGACGCGCTGCTGCTGGCCGCCCGAGAGCTGGTTCGGCTGGTGCTGCGCGTACTTCGCCAAACCGACCGCGTCGAGCGCCTCCAGCGCGGCGCGCTTGCGCTCCGCGGCCGGAACGCCGGCGTAGATCATCGGCAGCTCGACGTTCTCGATCGCCGTCGTGCGCGGCAGCAAGTTGTAGGCCTGGAAGACGAAGCCGAGCGCGCGCGAGCGCAGGTCGGCGAGCGCGTCGGCGTCGAGCGAGGTCAGCTCGTGGCCGGCGAAGCTGTACGTCCCCGAGGTCGGCCGGTCGAGCAGGCCGACGATGTGCATGAACGTCGACTTCCCCGATCCCGACGGCCCCATCACCGCGACGAACTCGCCCGGCTCGATGGTGAGGTCGACGCCGCGCAGCGCGACGACGTCCTCACCTCCTTCGAGCGGATAGACTTTGCGCAGATCGCGCACCTGAACGACGGGCGTCATCGCGCTACCCGCCCGGCCCGCGGCCGCCACCGCGCGGTCCGCCGCCGCCGCCGCCAAAGAGATTGCGCGTGCTGCCGTTCGACGAAGCGCTGCTGCGCGAGGTGTTGTCGCCGGTGACGACCTGATCGTTCTCGCTCAGCGTTCCGCGCAGCGGCGTGACCGAGGCTTGCGTGTCGCCGACCAGGCCGACGCGCACCGGAACCGGCTGCAGCTTGTTCCCGCGCAGGACGAAGATTCGCCCGAACGCGCCTGCCGTGACCGCGCCGCCGCTCGACGCGCTCGTCGAACCCCACGGCGATGCCGAGGACGCACCGTTGCGCGCGCCGCCTTGCGCTGCGCCGTTCTGCGCTGCGCCGCGCTGCGATCCGCCGCTCTGCGATCCGCCGTTCTGCGAGCCGCCGTTCTGCGAGCCGGCGCCGCGGTTGCGGCGGTTGCCGCGCGTGAACGAGCCGGCCGGCGGGCTGTAGGTGAACGCCGCGAGCGGGACGAGCGTCGCGTTGTCGACGTGCGCGACCTTGATCGTCGCGTTCGCCGTCATCCCGGGGCGCAGCGCGCCGTCCTTGTTGTCGACGTAGACGACGACCGTGTACGTCACCACGTTCGAGACGGTGGTCGGGTTCTGCCGCACCTGTGCGACGGTCGCGTTGAAGGTGCGGTTCGGGTACGCGAGGACGCCGAAGCTGACCGCGTCGCCCGGCGCGACGTGCCCGATGTCGGGCTCGCCGACCGAGAGGTCGAGCTCCATCTTGCCGAGATCTTGCGCGATCGTGAAGAGGGTCGGCGTGTTGAACGACGCCGCGACCGTCTGTCCGACCGAGACCGCGCGCGAGATCACCGTGCCGTCGACCGGCGAGGTGATGATCGTGTGCGCGAGGTTCGCTTCGGCGGTCTTCACCTGCGCCTGCTGAATCCCGATCGCCGCGACGCCCGCGTCGTGCTGCGCCGCCTGGCTCTGCGCGGTCGCGTTCGAGACGCCGGCCTGCGCCGACTGCGCCTGCTCCTGCGCGTTCGCCTGCGCGATCTGCGCCTGCGAAGCTTGGGCCTGCGCCTGCGCCTGCGTCACCGCGGTGCGCGCGGCGTCGAGCGCGCTCTGCGCTGCGACCTCGTTCGACTTGTCGGCGTCGGCTTGCGCCTGCGCGATGTAGCCTTGCGAGAGCAATTGGTTGTCGCGCGCGACCGTCTGCTGCGCGAGCGCGAGCGCGCTCTGCGCTTTGGCGACGTTGGTCTGCGCGGTCGCGATCGCCGCGGTCGAGGCGTTCGCCGTCGCCTGCGCGACGCGCGCGCTCGCGGCGGCCGCTTGGGCCTGTGCTTGCGCGGCGGCGACCGCGGAGGGCCCGCCGCTCGCGGTCGCGCCGGAGGCCTGCGCTTGCGCTTCGCTCTGCGCGAGCGACGCGCGCGCTTGGTCGAGCGCCGCCTGCAGCGTCGTCGGGTCGAGCTTCGCGAGCACCTGGCCCTTCTTCACGTGCGAGTTGAAGTCGGCGTCGATCTCGGCGATCGTCCCCGACTCCTGCGTGCCGACGCTGATCGTGTTCTGCGGGTTGAGCGTCCCGCTTGCGGTTACGGTTTGCGCGAGCGAGCCCGTCTGCACCGGCACGGTCGTGTACGTCACCGCCGACGCGCGCGAGCGCACGACGACGATCGACGCGACGATCGCGACGACGACGATGAGAGCGGCTGTGACGAACCACCACCGCGGGCGACGGCGCGGGGCGTTCAGGATGACGGTTGAGACGCGGCCGTTGGTCGCCGGCCGTTCCAGTGTATGCATGGCTTGTACTCCGGGTACGCCCGACCGGGACCGGAAGTGCTAAGCCCTAGATGAGAATTATTCTCAGGTAGCTGCCAGAAATGCTGCGCTACGCGAACTGCGAGAAGAACGCGTCGGCCGCCGCTGCGCTCGCCCCCACGGCGACCGCCCGCTCGCGCATGTTCCTCAGATTCGGTGCACGACGAGCGCGCGTCGGCGCACCGCCCGGGATTAGCGCGATCCGCCCGGTCGACGAGATCCTGCGCGAACCTCTAGAGCGACGTCTACATGAGCGCGCTCGATGCGAAAGCGTACGGCATCATCGACGCCGTCCTCGACGGCACGCACCGCAACGGCGAGGCCGCCGCTCAGAGCGAGCGTTCTTGACGCCGCACGCTTTGTTGATTACGATGAGCTACCAGGCGAAAGGCCTGGACTCCAACGGAAAGGAGGAATCGCGTGGCTAGCGATGAGACCCGACCGGAGTTGGAGCTCGTCCGGCAGCTGTCCGAGAGGATACGGGCTCTGGCGACGCTCAACGCCGATAACGTCAGGCAGCTAGCCGAGAGGAGCGCTCTCTTGGCTAGGATGCACAACGAAGCCGTCACGCAATTTGCAAGGGCTTCCGAGCTCCTGCAAAGGTTCGCCGAAAGGCTAGACGCCCGCCGAGCGACCTAGCAGACGCCTCGTTGTCGCTCGCCCCGTTCCCAGCACGGTGTGGGCATTGGCGGCCGAACGGACTCGCTCGACCCCCCCCCAGCACTCGAGCGGACGAGGCCGTACAGTTGCGGTGGATGCGTCGCGGTTCTCCCCAGCAAGAACGGACCCGCCTCCGTACGCCGTCGTCCGGACCACCCCAGCATCCGGACGGCCAAAAAGCAGACCCACGTCGCGACGCATTTCGCGGCGCCAGTATCGCAATCCATGCGCCCGTAGCTCAATGGTAGAGAAGGGGACCTGATAGGTGGGGTTCGTCACTCGAGCAATTGCAGGTCGCGGACGAAGGTTCGACACGTGGTTCGCCGCTGGGGGCGTCGTGCGTGGTCGGTCTGCAGCCTTTCGATCCCCGGCAATCGGCGCACGACGGTGCGAACGCGGCCGGAACATGCTTCGAGGGGTTCGGGTGTGCGAGCTCGGAACGACCGGCCGCCCTTTGAGAGCAACGGCCTCCTAAGCCGTTGGTTGCGGGTTCGAATCCCGTCGGGCGTACCATTTTCATTCAGAAGCTGGAGGTTCTGCATGTCCAAGAAGGCCGACGTGCGTGAAGACGCCGCCAAGAGCGCACCGGAAGGGACCACGTCGTACGTGAAGCCCGAGGTGAAAACGCTCGACCAGCGCGACGTCTTGCGCGCGGTCGCGAAAGGATCGAAGTTCCCGGCACGCGGCTTCGCCGGCTGAGATCTTCGAGGCCATGAGGTAGCCTCGGGCGCCGGCGCTCGGCTCGTCCGCAGCCAGCGTCGGCGCCCGAGCACCGTTGTTTCTTTTCACGTGAGGAGACGAGGGTGTACCCGCTGCGTTCCGAGGGCGTGCAGGCTCGCAAAGTCGGACCCGACACGCTGATCCTACACTCCCTGCTCAAGCAATACCACGTGCTGAACCACGTCGCGGGCCGTATCTGGGATTTGGCCGACGGAACGCGCGGCGCCGACGAGATCGGCTCGATCGTCGCCGCCGAGTTCGCGGTCGACGAAGCGACCGCGCGCGCCGACGTCGTCAGCACGCTCGAGGCGCTCGCCGCGCTGCGCATCGTCGAGCTGGAACCGGCGCGGTGAGCGCGCAGCGCTATTTCGCCGCGCCAGTCCGCTGGCTGCGCAGCGACGAGACGCTGCTGGCCGTCAGCCGCGTCCGCCCGCGCTGGGCGTCGGTGAACGAGACGGCCGCCGCGATCGTGCAGTACTGCGAGAGCGACGGCGGTCGTTCGGCCGACGAGATCCACGCCGACTTCGAAGCGCGCTTCGGCCCCGTCGCGCGCGGCGACCTCGGCGATTGGCTCGCCACGCTGGTGCGCACGGGGCTGCTCGCGGGCGAACGGGATTTCGCCGCCCAGGCGCCGCTCGGCTTCGACGCCTATCGGGTCGAGCATCTGTACGTCGAGCTACTCGCGCGCTGCAATTTGCGGTGCGTGCACTGCTTCATGGGCGGCGCGCCCGAGCGCACCGAGCGGCTGAGCGCGAACGAAGTGTTCGCGCTGCTCGAAGAGTTCGCCGCGAGCGGCGGGCGCTACGTCACGCTCTCCGGCGGCGAGCCGCTGATCTATCCCGAGTTCGAGGAGGTCGCGCGGCGCGTCGTGCAGCTCGGGATGTACGGCACGGTGATCACCAACGGCGTGAGGCTGCGCGCGCCGCAGCTCGCGCTGCTCGACGAGCTCGGATTCAACGTCGCGATCAGCCTCGACGGGATCACGCCGGAGGTCAACGAGCGCATCCGCGGGCGCAGCTCGCTACCGACGATGGCGACGATCGAGCGCGCGCTCGCGGTGCTCGGACCCGACCGCGTCGTCCTCTCGTTCACGCCGGTGAAAGCGAACCTCGGCGAGCTCGAGAAGCTCTTCAGCTTCGTCGAGGAGCGGGGGATCCGCCGCCTCAACCTCTCGATCTACGAAGAGGTCGGGCGCGCGTCCGAGTTCGCCGGCACGCTCGCGCTCGACGACGCCGACCGGCTTCGCTTGATGCGCACCGTCTACCACAAAGCCGTCGAATTGGCGGGGCGGGTCGAGATCGACCTGAACGACACGCGCGACATCTTGAGCCAGTTCAGCGTCGACCGCACGTCGGCCGAGCTGCACCCGCTCTGGCGCGGCGTGCGCGTCACCTCGTCGGGCGACGTCTACCCGAGCACGTTCGGAGCGGTCGAGCGCTTCCACCTCGGCAACGTGCGTGAGGTGCCGTTTCGCACCGTCCTCGCCTCCGGCGTGCTGCGCGAGCTGTACGCGGCGCTGATCGACCGCGACGCGAAGACGCCGAAGTGCCGCGAGTGCACGTGGCGGCAGATCTGCCGCGGCGGCAGCGTCGCGTCGGCATATTGCGCGACCGGCGAGCTCTACTCGCCCGATCCCTACTGCGAAGCGTACCTCGACGTCTTTCCGAGCATCGCCGCGGCGCTCGCCGAGCTCGCGCCCGCGCCGGTCGCATGAAAGCCTGCTTCGCGATCCCGAACCGCGAAGCGTTGTTCGCCCAGTGCGCGCGGCGCGCACCGGTGCGCGCCGCGTTCGAGTTCTTCGGAGCGGCGGTCGAGGTGCGCGCGAGCTCGGAGGCGCTGATCGAGCGGCTGCGCCGCGTCTACCGCCACTTCAGCGTTGCGCGCGCGGTCCCGTCCGCGCGGTTGATCCTGCTGGAACCCGGCGCCGGTTTTGACGACTACGTGCTGCTGGCGGACTGGTTCGGCTGGGGCATGCGCATCGCGAACGACGCGCTGCTGCACTACTACGCCTCGAAGCTGCTGCGGCTGTGGGTCGCCGAGCGCAGCGATCCCGAGTACGCGACCTTGCACGCGGCCTCGCTGGCCGGGCCGTCGGGCGGCGGCGTCGTGCTGATCGGCGAGGCGGCGGCCGGGAAGACGACGCTGACGCTGCGGCTGCTCGAGCGCGGATTCCGCTACCTCTCCGACGACACGACGGTGATCCGGCGGCGCGATCTCACCTGCGTTCCGTTCCCGATGGCGTTCGTGCTGCGCGCTGGCGAGGGGCAGCCCGACATCGCGCTGCTCGACGAGCCGCGCTGGCTCCTCGAGCGCTGGGACGCGAGCGGCGCGGCGTTCGCGCCCACCGTGCTCTACTTTCTCGGCGACCATCCGGCGCTCGGGCCGGGCGGTTTTCGCCGCATCTCGCCGGTCGAGACGGCACTGCGCGTGCTGCGCAACCTCGTCATGCCGCTCGGCAGCGACGCAAGCGCGTACACGGCGGCGCCGCAGAACTTCGACTTCGCGTGCCGGCTCGCGCTCGCGGCCGACGGTACGGAGATGAGCTCCAACGACCTCGACCGCGCGCTCGACGCGCTGGTCGCCGACTACCGGCTGCGGTTCCCGATTCGATCGGAAGGAGCGGCATGAGCGACATCACCTTGGTGAACACGGTCCTTCCGAGCGAGGTGAAGGTCCCACCGCAGGGGATTCTCTACCTCACTGCGGCGCTCGAAGCCGCTGGGTTCGACGTCGATATCCGCGACTATCAGCTCTGCGAGTTCGACGCGCCGTGGGAGCCGGCGACGCTCGCGCGCTTCGTCGAGGGTTCGGCACCCGTGATCGGTTTCAGCGCGATGAGTTATGCGCTCCCGCTGGTCATCGCCACGGCGCGGCTCGTCAAGGAGCGCGCGCCGGAGAAAATCATCGTCGCCGGCGGGATCGGACCGTCCGGCGCGGGCGCGCCGCTGCTCGACTACTGCCCGGCGATCGACGTCATCGTCGACGGCGAAGGCGAGCGCACGATCGTCGAGCTGATGCAGGCGATTCGCGACGGGCGCGAGCTCGGCTCGGTGGCGGGGATCATCCACCGCGCCGGCGGGCGCGCGCGCGCGAACGCGCCGCGTCCGCGCATCGCCTCGATGGTCGAGCTCGCGCCGCCGGCGTACCATCGCGTCGACTTCTCGCGATACCGGCTGGTCGACAGCCAGTTCGGGCGCGGCTGCCCGTTCCGGTGCACGTTTTGCGACATCGCGCCGTTCTGGAACCGGCTCAACACGCACCGCCCGATCGAGCACTACGCCGACGAGCTGGAGCGCTTGGTCAACGTGCACGGCGCGCGCGACGTCTTCATCGTCGACGACACGTTCGTTCTCGCGCGCAAGTCGATCCTACAGTTCTGCGGCGAGATCGAGCGGCGCGGTATTGAGTTCGAGTGGGGCTGCTACGCGCGCGTCGACCTGATGGACGAAGAGCTGATCGAGCGCATGGCCGCCGCGGGATGCCGCAAGGTGTTCTACGGCGTCGAGTCCGGCTCGGACGCGGTGCTCGGCGAGATCGTCAAGGACACGACCGTGCAGATGATCATCGACGCGGTGACGCGCTCGCTGCGCCACTTCTCGTTCGTCACCGCCTCGTTCATGTGGGGCTTCCCCGGCGAGTCGCTCGACGATCTGCGGCAGACCGTGGCGTTCTTGCTCTACCTCACCTCGCTCGGCGCCTCGCCGCAACTCAACCTGGTCCTACCGTACTCGTACTCGACGCTCTACAAGCAGTACCGCGACCAGATCCGCTTCGATCCGCGGTACTCCTCGCAGCTCCAGTTCTACGAAGGCGACGACCGCGAGTGGCTGTGCGCGATGATCGCCGAGCGCCCGGATCTCTTCTCGGCGTTCTACCAGCTCCCCACTCAGGCGTTCGAGGAGAAATGGAGCTACCTCGAAGAGATCGGGCTTTCGCCGCACGAGCTGCAGTACGCGTACGATCACCCGGTGCCGGCGGCGCGATGAGGTACGACGCCGCGGCGGTCGAGGCGAAGTGGCAGGCGCGGTGGGCGGAGGAGCGCTGCTTTGCAGCCGACGCCGTGCCGGACGGCGAGCCGTTCTTCAACTTCGACGGCGGACCGTTTCCGAACGGTCCGCTGCACATGGGGCACGTGCGCACGTTCACGCTCGGCGACGTCATGGCGCGCTACCAGCGGATGCGCGGGCGGCGCGTCCTCTACTGTTTCGAGTTCGACGCGTTCGGGCTCCCCAACGAGCTCGCGGCGGAGGCGCTGGGCGTCACGCCGGAAGAGCTGACGCAAGCGAACATCCTGCGGATGCAGCGGCAAATGGTCCGCTTGGGTCTGAGCTACGACTGGGAACACGTCCCCGCGACGTGCGAGCCGCGCTATTACCGCTGGACGCAATGGCTGTTCCTTGCGCTGCGAGAGCGCGGCCTCGTCTACCGCGCCGCGGCGGACCTCAACTGGTGCCCCAGCTGCAGCACGACGCTCGCGCACATGCAGGTCGAGGACGGCCGGTGCTGGCGCTGCGAGAGCGCCGTCGAGACGCGCACGCTCACCCAGTGGTACGTCGCGATCTCGCGCTACTCGGCGATCCTTGCCGAAGGCCTCGACGAGCTCAGCGGGTTCAGCGACCGCGTCCGCAACGTGCTGCGCGGATTTCTCGGCGCGACGAGCGGGATCGAGGTCGAGCTCGCGCCGGCGGACGCTTCGGGCCTTGCGCTCAGAGCGTTCGTCGCGGACGAGCTTGCGAACGCCGCACCGGCGTACGCCGCCGTCGCTCCGGGACACCCCGTGCTCGCGGCGCTGCTTCCGGACGCGAGCGGCGAGCTCGCCGAATGGTCGCGGCCGGCCGGCCGCGCGCGCCGGCGAACCGGGGGGCGCGCGGACGACGCGCTCGACGGATTCGACACGGGCCTGCGCGTCCGGTTGCCGGATCGCACGACGGTGATTCCGGTCTTCGTCGCGCGTTACGCCGAGCAGGGCTTCGCGACCGGAATCGAACTCGGCGTCCCGGCGAAGAGTCCGCGCGACCGCGCGTTCGCCGAACGGCACGGGCTCGCGTGGCGCGGCGGCGATGCGGCGCCGCTTCGCGGCCGGCGCGCGACGCACTATCACGTTCACGACTGGCTCGTCTCGCGCCAGCGCGCATGGGGAACGCCGATACCGATCGTGCACTGCACGGCGTGCGGCGAGGTGCCGGTCCCGGAGGATCGGCTTCCGGTGCGCGTTCCATCGCGTCCGCCGAACGGCGAGCCCGGCGGTCTTGCGGCGGTGCCGGGATTCGCCGAGACGGTGTGCCCGCGTTGCGATGCGCCCGCGCGGCGCGAGACCGATACGCTGGATTGCTACTTCGACGTCGTCTGGTGTTTTCTCGGCTGCGCCGCGCGGCTCGACGACGGCTTCCGCTTCTCGGCAGCGGACTTCGCGCCGTGGATGCCGGTCGACTGGTTTCACAACGGCCTGGACTCGTTCTTCTACATGCACCTCTACCGTTTCATCGGCCGGGTGCTCTACGAGATGGGAATCCTGGCGGAGCCCGAGCCGATTCGCCGCTACGCCGGGCACGACGCGGTGCTGCTCGCTGGCCGCAAAATGAGCAAGCACCACGGCAACACCGTCGCGCCGGACGAGATCGTCGAACGCGTCGGCGCCGACGTCTTGCGCTTGCAGATCCTCGGCGCGGCGAATCCGCTCAAGAGCGTCGAATGGTCGGCGTCGGGCGTGGAGCGCGCGCAGCGTTTCCTCGCGGATGCGTGGTCGCTCGTCTGCCGCGTCGCGGAAGACGTGCGTGACGGCGACGGCCCGTTGCGCGCTGCCGGCGACGAGCGCCGCCTACCGCTCGAGGACGCGGTCGATCAAAGCGTTCGCCGCATCACCGCATTCGTGGAGCGTTACCAGTACGCCGGCTGCATCCGCGAGTTGCAGAGCCTCTTGCGGCGCTTGCGCGCCGGGCTCGAGCGGCTCGAGCGGCGGCCCGACGACGAGCGGCTGCGCGCTGCGCTGGTCGCGAGCGCACGCCGGTTCGTGCAGGTGCTCGCACCGTTCGCACCGCACGCGGCCGAAGAGATGTGGGAACGCCTCGGCGGCGATGGTCTGGTCGCGGTCGCGCCGTGGCCCGGCGTCCTCCCCGCGTTCGGCGCGGCAGCCTGAGCGGGACGCCGGCCGGCCAGTGCGCGAGCCACACGATCACTGCCGCGCCCGCGACGGGACGCTGCGCTAAGGGAACTGCGCGAAGAACGCATCGGCCGCCGCCCGGTCCACGGCAGCGGTCGCCCGCTCGCGCATCTTCCGCAGATTCGGCTGCGGGTGGACGACGAGCGCGCGCGTCGGCTCGCCGCCCGGGATCAGCGCGATCCGCTCGAAGCTCGCCGGCGTCACCACGCTCTGCCACGGCTCGAGCACGGCGCTCGGGCCGGGCGCGTCGACGGCGGGCCCGTCGATCCGCAGGTGCGCTTCCATCGCGGTGATCGTGAGCGGCAAACCGTCGGTCACGAGGTACGCTTCGTCGCGCGTGATCGCGACACGCTCGACCAGGAAGTTGCGGTCGGCGACCAGCAGCGCGCGCTCGAGCCCTTCCTCGCGAAACTCCAGCGGCGCCACCGCGCCGGGAAACGTCGCGCGGAAGTCGAGCACGTCGCCGGCTTTTTGCAGGTGCAGCTCGCGCGGCTTGCCGTCGGCGCCGACCCGGTTCCAGTCGAAGATGCGGTACGTCAGATCGCTGGCTTGCTGCGTCTCGAACAGCTGAATCCCGGCGCCGATCGCGTGCAGCGTTCCGGCCGGCAGATAAAATACGTCGTGCGGATGGACGGCGATGCGGCGCAACACGTCGCCGAGCGTCCCGTCGGCGACGCGGCGCTCGTACTCCGCGCGCGTCACGTCGCGCGTCCAGCCGAGCACCAGCTCGGCGCCGGGCTCGCAGGCGAGGATGTACCAGCACTCCGTCTTGCCGTTCGGCTGGCCTTCGACGCGCTGCGCGTACGCGTCGTCCGGATGGACTTGCACCGAGAGCGGCTCGCGCGCGTCGATGATCTTCGTCAGCACCGGAAACCTGCGCGCCGGATCGATCGCTCCCGTCAGCGCCTCGTGCAGCTCGCCGCGCAGGTCTGCGAGCGTCTTGCCGGTGAGGGCGCCGTTCGCGACGCGGTTCTCGTCCCAGCACTCCCACGACTCGCCGAGCCGCTGGTGCGGATCGCCCGCCTTTCCGTAGTGCTTGACCAGGGCGTCGCCGCCCCAGATCGCGGGCGCCTCTTTCGGTTCCAGAATGTAGGGATAGAGCCGGACACTCACGTGGCCGACCCTAATCGATTCGGCGCTGCCGAATCCTCCCCGTGCGGCCTGCGGCCGAGCCGGCGCGCTTCACCGGCTCGGCATCCTGCCGTGTTAGTCGCGCCGGACGGTCGTGCTCGTCGAGCTGGAACGGTTGTTCGACATCGCGACCAGGCCGACGATGACGACGAGGACCACCGCGCCGACCACGATCCAGGTCCAGTTGATCCCGTTCGCGTTGGCGTTCTGATCGGTCGTGGTCGTGGTCGTGGTGCCGTTCGTGCTCGTCCCGCTGGTGCTGCTGCCGGACGTGCCGCCGCCGCCGGTCGTGCTGCCGCTGGTCGTGCCGCCACCGCCGCCGCCCGTCGTCTGCGCGAGCGCGAACGTCGGGGCGAAGGCGAGGAACAGCGCGATGACGAGGACTGAGATTCGAGTGATGATTCGCAACGTGCCCCTCCAGAAAGCTCAGGCTGCGATGCCCATCGGTTCCGGATCGCCGCCCGGCGGCGTCGGATCGGCGGGGATCCCGGGCAGGTCTGGCGGGGCGTCCGGCATCGCGGGGACGTCCGGGACCGACTCCGGGACCACATATTCCGCATACATCGCGCCCGAGACGTTCCCGGGGGCCGCTTCCTCGAAACTTGGGCGCCGTGGGCAGCAACCTAGCCCGGCCGAAGCGGGTCTTGCCGCTCGATGCGCCCCGCAGTCTACCGCGCCGCTATGATCGTCGCGTCCATCGGCTTGCTTGCTGAAGCCCCCGCCCCGTCGGCGCCGGCCGAGGAGGCCGCCCGCATCTTCGCCGTCACCGGAGCCCGCTCGGCGCCGGTGCAGTCGTACACTTCGAAGCTGCACGTCGACTTCGCGCTGCGGACCTTTCCGTACCTGAAGTTCCACCTCGAAGGACGCATCGCGTACAAGCGCCCGAACCTCTACTCGGTGCACTTCGACCACGTGCCGTGGTTCGGCAAGGGCTTCGAGGACATGAAGATGGACCCGCTGCAGCCCCACACCTGGCCGGAGCACTACGACGTCGCGAGCATCGCGCGTGACGGCGAGCGCACCTCGGTCGAGATGCGCGACAAGGTGGCGGGAAACATCAAAGGCGTGCACGCCGAGCTCGACGGCGACGGACTGCGGCGGATCGAGTGGCGCTACGTGAACGGCGGGCGCATCGAGGTGAAGGTGAACCCGGTCGTCCTCGAAGGCGTCCCGGTTCCGGCGAGCGAGGACGCGGAGATCAAGCTGCCGGCGTATCACGTCGTCGCGCACGCGACCTTCTCCGACTACAAGATCGTCACCGACCAAACCGCCTCGGCAACCGCCTCCGCGCGCTGAGCGGCACAGCCCGGACGGAAACTTCGCAGCCGCGCTGAATTGGTGCGGCCCAATGTCGCGAACGACGCTCCTCGTTCCGTCCGGTCCCGAAGCCGCCGCCGTCCACCGCGCGCAGCCGCCGGCGCGCGTCCTTGAGATTCCGGCCGGCGCGGCGGCTGCGCTGGCGCTGCCGGAGTTCGAGCCGGACGAGACGGTGATCGCGCTGGGGCTGTGCGGTGCGCTGTGGCGGATGAAAGCCGGCGACGTCGCGATCTACGGGCGCGTCGTCGATGCGACGAGCTCCTTCGAGCTCGATCCGGATCTGGTGGACGAGCTCAGCGGGGCGCTGCCGGGCGCGAAGGTGGTCAACGCGTGCACGACGCGGCGCGTCGTGACCGCCGTCGATGCGCGCACGGTGCTCGCGCAGCGCTTCAACGCCGACGTCGTCGACATGGAAGGCACGCATCTCGCCGCCGCGCTGGCCGCGCGCGGCGCGCGCTTCGCAATCGTCCGCGTCGTCAGCGACGACGCGTCGCGCAACCTTCCGCCGATCGAGGACGCGATCGACGCCGGCGGACGGCTCCAGCCGTGGCCGATCGCACTCGCCTTCGCGCGCGCGCCGCTCGCCGCGCTTGCGTTCGTCCGCAACGCGCGCGCGGCGATGGACGTGCTGACCGCGGTCGCGCGCGCGGTCAGCGGCGTTCCGGCCTGAACGTCCGGCCTTTCCATGCGCCGCCCGCGCCGTGCAGGTGGCGCCGGGCCGAGTCGATCGTCATCCCCGTGTAGAGCAGCGCGGCAAGCGGAAGCGCGAGCGCGTTCATCGGCCGCATGCCGTAGAGCCGCAGCGTCGGCGCGTACGCGAGCGCCATCGTTCCCCACGCGATGATTCCAGGAAACGCCACGTCGGCGCGGCGGCGGCGCGCGCCGGCGAACGTCGCCGCGACCGGGACGTAGGAGAGCAGCAGCATCCCCGCGACCGTGCCCGCGAGCACCAGCGGTGAATAGCGCAGCTGCGTGTACGCGGTGCGCGCGACCATCGACCAAATCTCCTGGAGCGAGCGGTACGGGCGCACGCTGCGCGAGCGCGTCGTCAACTCGAGCCGCAGCCCGCCGCCCTGCGCTTTCACCGCGGTCGCGAGGGCGCAGTCGTCGATCAGCTCGTCTTTGATGCGCTCCAGTCCGCCGATTCCGCGCAGCGCTTCGTCGGCGATGAGCACGCAGCCGCCGGCCGCGCCCGCGGTCGCGCGGCGATCGTCGTTCACCCATGCGAACGGGTACAGCATCCGAAAGAAAAAGACGAACGCCGGAATCAGCAGACGCTCCCACGGCGTGACGGAGTGCAGCGCGACCATCTGCGAGACGAGCGCGCGCCGTTCGCCGAGCGCGGTTGCGACGAGTCTGGCGAGCGTGTCGGGATCGTGCTCCACGTCGGCGTCGGTGAACCACCAGAACACGGGACGCGCGCCGGCTGCGCGCGCCGCTTCGACGCCGCTCGCGAGCGCCCACACCTTGCCGGTCCAACCGTCGGGAGTCGGCGTGCCGTCGACCATGCTCGCGGGGTGCTGCGCCGCCGATGCGGCGATCGTCGCGCGCGCGACGGCGCCGGTGCCGTCGTCGCTGCGGTCGTCGACCAGCGTGATCGCGAACCGGCCGGGATAGCGTTGCGCGAGCAGCGAGGAGAGCGTTTGCGCGACGACGTCGGCCTCGTTTCGCGCCGGCACGACGGCGTGCACGTCCGGCGCCGGGTCGCCGGGCGCCGGATCGCGGAGGCCGTCGGCACGCGAATCCCAAAACCGTCCTCGAGCGACGACCAGCCCCACCCACGCCGCCGCCGAGATCCACGCCGCGACCTTCAACGCCTTGACCATTCACGCAACGCCTTCGAATCGCGAGTCCGACCGCCCCGCCGCGCCGGCGCTGGACGACGCGATCGCGCGCGCGGTCGACGCGCTCTTTCAGCTCCAGCATCCGGACGGGTACTGGTGGGCCGAGCTGCAGTCGAACGTCTCGATCACGGCGGAGGTCGTGCTGCTGCACCACGTGTGGGGACGCTTCGAAAAGGTGCCGCGTGCGGCGGCGGAGCGGTACTTTCGCGGCGAGCAGCGCGAGCACGGCGGGTGGGAGCTCGCTTTCGGCGACGGCGGCGAGCTGAGCGTCACCGTCGAGGCGTACATGGCCCTGCGCCTGCTCGGCGTTGCGGCCGACGATCCGGCCTTGCGGCGCGCGCGTGAGTTCGTGCTCGCGCGCGGCGGAATCACGCGCACGCGCATCTTCACCAAGATGCACCTCGCGCTGATCGGCGCGTACGAGTGGGCGGGGCTGCCCGCGCTGCCGCCGTGGCTGATGGTCCTTCCCGAGCGCGGTCCGTTCTCGATCTACGAGCTTTCGAGCTGGGCGCGCGGCAGCACCGTGCCGCTGATCCTGCTCTTCGACCGCAAGCCCGTCTACGCGCCGGTGCTGCAGCTCGACGAGCTGTACGCCGAAGGCCGTGCGAACGCGCAGTTTGCGCTTCCAGCCGCGAACGGCGCCACCGAGCGCTTCTTCAACGGCGTCGACCGCGTGCTGAAATGGAGCGAGCGAACAGGACTCGTGCCGTTTCGCGCGCGCGGCATCGAGCTGGCCGAGCAGTGGACGGTCGAGCGGCAAGAGCACACCGGCGACTGGGGCGGGATCATCCCCGCGATGCTCAACGCGATGCTGGCGCTGCGCGCGATCGGCTACGACGCCAGCGATCCCGTCGTCGTGCGCGGCTGGTCGGCGATCGACGCCTTCACGATCACCGCGAACGGCGCGTACCGCGTGCAGCCGTGCATCTCGCCGGTCTGGGACACCGGCTTGGCGGTGCGCGCGCTGACCGACGCCGGCGTGCCGCGCGACGATCCGCGGCTGGTCAGCGCCGCGACGTGGCTGCTCGAGAAGCAGATCGTCGCGCGCTACGGCGACTGGTCGGTGAAGAACCGCACCGGAAAACCGGGCGGCTGGGCGTTCGAGTTCGAGAACTCCTGGTATCCCGACGTCGACGACACCGCGGTCGTCGCGATGGCGCTCGCCGCGGTCGAGCATCCGCAGCCCGAGCGCGTGCGCGGCGCGATCGCGCGCGCGGAGGAGTGGGTCGCGACGATGCAGTGCAGGACCGGCGGCTGGGCCGCCTTCGACGTCGACAACGACCAGGACTGGCTCAACCGCATCCCCTACGGCGACCTGCGGGCGATGATCGATCCGAGCACCGCCGACGTCACCGCGCGCGTGCTCGAGATGCTCGCGCGCTGCGAGCTGCACGGCTTCGGCCGCGCGCGCGTCGAGCGCGGTCTGCGCTTTTTGCTGAACGAGCAGGAAGCCGACGGCGCCTGGTTCGGCCGCTGGGGCGTGAACTACGTGTACGGCACGAGCGGCGCGCTCGCCGCGTTGTGCGCCCTTCGACAAGCTCGGGATGACGTGGAGCCGGCTCAAGACGACGCGACGCTGCGGGCGATCGTGCGCGGCGCGGTGTGGCTGAAGAGCGTGCAGCAAGCGAACGGCGGTTGGGGCGAAACGACCGACAGCTATCGCGATCCTGCGCTGCGCGGGAGCGGTCCGCCGACGGCGAGTCAAACGGCGTGGGCGCTGATCGGCCTGATCGCGAGCGCGCAGCGTTTGCCGCAGATCGCGGAGGCGTTCGTGCCGTCGATCGAGCGGGGCGTCGAGTACCTGCTGCGCGCGCAGCGTGCCGACGGCAATTGGGATGAGCCGGAGTTCACCGGCACCGGCTTCCCGCAGCACTTCTACTTGAACTACCACGCCTACCGGCTGTACTTTCCGCTCGCCGCGCTCGGGCGCTACGCGGCGTTCGCAGCCGCCCGTTAAAGCTTGATGCCGACGCCGGCGTACGGATCGGAGCGGATGAAGCGGTTCAGGTTCGAGAGGTTGCGGCCGGTCCGCACTTCGCTCGCGTAGCCCAAGACGCCGTAGAGCGGCGTGCGCGCGCCGCGCAGGACCGCGCCCAGCTCGATCTTCGAGATGTCGAAGGCAGGCGTCATCGTTCGCGTGGGAAGCGTCTCGGTGACGTACGTGCCGGACGCCGCAGGATAGTAGTACATCGACGCGAACGGCCGCACCCCCGGCGCGGTCGACGGCCGCAGCTCGAGGCCGAGCCCGGCGCCGGTGAGCTGCGGGTAGTGATAGTTCGTCGTCGTGTGCACGACGCCCAGGCCGGCGTACAGCGGAAGGACGCGCGCGATTCGCCGTTCGAGGTGCGCTTCGAACGAGGAGTCGCGCGCCAGGAACGGGCGCACCGTGCCGAACCCGCCTTCGAGCCGCGCGTAGCGCGTGAGCGAGCCCGGGCCGGCGCTCTCGGTCAGGTAGACGCTGCGCCAGTACTGCAGCATGACGGCGTAGTCGCCGAACGCCACGCCGGCCCGCACGCCGAGCGACTGCGGGTATTGGTCGCCATCGCTCGAGCGCTCATTGTAGGTATCGCCGAGCGGGCGGATCAGCTCGAGCGATGCGGTCGGTTCAGGCTGCGCCGCGCACGGCAGCGCGCCGCAAGCGGCGGCCGCAAGCGCTGCAACCGCAGCGGTGACGATTCGGCGCTGCACCCGCTCAGTCGCCGAACGTGATGTAGGTCGGACCGCTCAGCTGCGTGTCGGCGCCCTGGTAGGTGAACGCCGGTGTCGAGCCGCTTACGGTCGGGTCGAAGATCGAGATGCTGTTGTTGCCGAAGTTGGTGACGTAGACGTCGATGAACGGCGGCATCTGCTCGCTCGCCGCGCTCGGGTGGCGGATCGCGATCCCCCACGGCTGGTTGAGGCCGGTGAAGGTGCGGGTGGGCGTCGCCGCCCCGTTCGCACCCGAAGCATAAACGAGCACCGTGTTGCTGTTGAAGCTCGCGACGTACAGGTTGTCGCTGCCGTCGAGCGCAACGCCGCGCGGGCCGCTCAGGCCGCTCGTCCCCGCCGTGATCTGCCGGTTCGGCGCGAAGCTTCCGTTCTGATCGGCCGGGAAGTAGACGTTGATCGTATTCGTCGTGAAGTTCGCCACGTAGAGATTCCCGGCGCTGTCGTACGCGATCCCCTCCGGGTTCACCAGCTGCGTGGACGGGCCGGCGAGCGTCGCAACCGGGGGACCGCTCATGCCCGGTGCAAACGTCAACACCGCATCGAACAACGACGGCGCCTCCGGAACGCGGCGAGAGCTGGAGAGATTGGCGGTCGCGCACAGGTGGCAGACGACGCTGACGTTCCCGTTCGGCGCGGTCGCGACGCCGTACCCGGACGTGGCGACGCTGTCGGTGAAGTCCGGCGGCTCGTTTCCGTTGGGACACGTGTTCGGCGGGTTGTAGCCGTTGAGCGTCGTCATGGACGAGCCGGCGACGTACAAAATTCCGCTCGTGTCGTAGCTGACGCCGCGCGGCGCGTTCAGCCCCGTGGCGGCGCCGCCCAGCACGCGCGTCGGCGCCTCGTCCATTCCGTTCGCGACGGTGGGGAACGCGGTGTTTCCGTAGTACGGGAAGTACGAGGTCACCGTGTTCGAGGTCGAGTTCGACACCGTGATGTTACGGTTGTTGAACACCCCCGAGATGTTGTCGATCTGCAGCGCGTTCGTGCCGGTCGCGACGTTCGGAGTCGTCGCCGAGATGCCGCGTGACGTCCCCGGGACGATGACGACGCCGCGCCCGCTCGGCGTCGGGTCGTCGACCGAACCCCGCCGGCAGGCGATCGCGGTCAGCGGGCTGCGGCCGTTGTAGCGCACCGTCACCGGGGTTCCGGGCGCGGAGATCGTTGACGGCGACAACGCATCGAGATCTGTCGTGCCGGAACTCGTGTCCTCGCTCAGCGTAATGGTGACCGGGTTGCCGGCGGTATCGGAGTACCCGCCCGGACCGACGATCGTGTTCCCGCTCGCGTCCTGCGCGTTGACAAGCACGCCGATCGTCATCGGAACGTTCTCGACCGCCGCACCCTGACCGTTGGGGTAGCTGAAATCGACGGTGATGTGCTGGACGACGCCGTTCATCACGACGTTCAGCGGGTTCACCGCGCCGGCGGTGATCGTCGCGTTCATCGACGCGGTCGACAGTTTGTTGCCCAGCCCGCCGGGCTGGTCGTAGGCGGTGAAGGTCAGGGTCGACGTCCCACCGTTCAGATCCGCGTTGACGGTGCACTGCAGCGCGCCGCTTCCGAGTGTCGTGCAACCCGGCGAGCTCGCGCTCAGGTTCGCGACGGTCACCACCGAACCGCCGGAGGAGATGACGAGCGATTTCGTCGCGCTGCTCACGTAGCGCGTGCGGCGCACGCCGCTGGTGGTCTTCCCGGACGGAACCGTGATGATAATCTGCGCGGTGCCCTTCGCGGCACCGCCACCCGGCGGGGACGGCGCACCGGGAGCCGATGAACCACCGCCACTGCCGCCGCACCCGGCAAGCATCACGAACGCGGTCAAGACTGAGAGCCGGCGCGTCATCGGACGTTCACCCGTCCGACGCCCGGGATGAGATTTTCGGTGAACCACACGTTCCCGTCCGAGCCCGGCGCGATCCCGAGCGGCTCGGACGACACCGTGATCCCGTAGCCGCTCCCCGGCGGCGGCTGCGGATACAACGTCAGCGTCCCGGACGGCGTCACCTTGCCGATCTCGTCGAAGAACGTTCCGGTGAACCACAGGTTGCCGTCGGGGCCTGCGGCGATGCAGCCGTTCGTGTCGTTCCCGGTGAAGCGCGTGATCGTTCCGGACGGCGTGATCCGCGCGACGTCCGAACCTTCGGTGAACCAGACGTTGCCGTCCGGTCCCGGAGCGACGCCGGAGACGAACGTCTGCGTCAGCGCGTACTCCGTCACCGCACCGGCCGGCGTGATCTGCGCGATCTTCGGCGGGTTTCCGCTGGTGACGTCTTGCTCGAGCCACCACACGTTGCCGTTCGGACCCTTCGCCATCGAGCACGGCCCCAGAAAGGCTGCCACGGCGCTGTAGGTGATCCCGGTCGTGAACATCGTCACCGCCCCGGAGGTGGTAATCCGGCCCACCGCAGGATGCGCCTCGTCGGTGAACCACAGGTTGCCGTCGGCGGCGGCCGCGATCGACGCCGGTTTCGTTCCGGCCGGGATCCCCGTGCTGAACTCGGTGATCGTCCCGTTCATCGTGATCCGGCCGATCCGCCCGGCGCCTTCGGCGAACCACATGTTACCGTCGGGGCCGGCCGTGATCCCGGCCGCCGACGAGAACGGCGTCATGCCGCCCGAGAACTCCGTCACCTTGCCGTGCGGCGTGATGCGGCCGACGCGATCGCCGGCGGTCTCGGTGAACCAGACGTTGCCGTCGGGACCGAGCGCTGCGCCGGACGGGCCGCTGTTCGCCGAGATGCCGCTGCGGAACTCGGTCACTAGCGCGCTGGTCCCGCCGATGGTCAGGGTTGCGTTCTTCGACGTCACGCCCGGCGCCGAAGCGGTGATCGTCGCGCTCGCCAGCGCGCCGCCGGTGTAGTGCAGCGTGACGTCGCCGGTCGGCGCGGTAAAGGTGTGCTGCGCGGGGAGCGTCGTCGCGCCGCTCGCGTCGGAGTCGCTGAGCGTGACCGTAAGCGCGTTCCCGCTCGCGTCGGCGAACGGCTGCGGGCCGACGATCACGTTCCCGTCGGGATCGAGCGCGTTCAAGATGATCGCCGTATCCGCGGCCGTTCCGGACGGGAGCGTTGCGGGGTCGAGCGCGAGCGCGAGCGAGGCGACGATCCCGCTCAGGGTCAGATTGATCGTCGTCGGCCCGCTCGGCGCGGCGGTCACTTGCAGCGCCGCGACGGCGACCTTGGTCCCGGTCCCGCCGGGATGGTCGTAGGTCGCGATGGTCAACGTGTTCGTTCCGGACGGAACGGTCGCGCTCACCGTGCAGGTCAGCGGGGTCGATCCGGTCGGCGGGGTGCAGCCCGGCGACTGCGGCGTCAGATTGGCGGTGACGATCACCGGCCCGCCGTTCGCGATCGTCAGCGACTGCGTCGACGGGCTCACGTACGCGGGGCGCCGTCGCGCGGCGGACGAGCTCGAACCCGACGGGACGCGGATGACGAAGGTCAGGCTCGCGGGCGCGCGCGGACCCGCCGGCCCACTCGTCGCCGGAGCGACGGACACGCCACCGCCGCCGCAGCTACAGAGCACGGCGGCGAACGCTATGAATGCGACGACTCGACGAACCATGTGCGGTCCTCTCGGACAGGATCCCGTCTCGCTGCAATACGCAGCGTCCTTGGCCGAATCCCTTGCACGCCCCGGCGAGGCAAAGGAAAACCTGCCGGCTTCCGCTTACTCATGGGCCAAGCGTTCGCGGCGGGACGGCGCGCGCCGAAAAGGAGATCGCCATGGCGTTGCGCCGCGATCCGGCGTTCATTCTGCGGTGGTTCGTTTTGGTCGGTGCCCTCTTCGTCGGCGCCGGTCTTCCCGCGTGCAGCGGCTCGGGCGGAACCGCATCGGTCGTCGTGCCGACTCCGACACCGTCGCCGTCGCCGACGCATTCACCAACGCCGACACCATCCGCGACGCCTACGCCGTCGCCGACTCCAACTCCAACTCCAACTCCGACGCCGACTCCAACGCCGACGCCGACGCCGACGCCGACACCGACACCGACACCAACGCCAACACCGACCCCGACGCCGGTGCCGGCGAATCCCGTCGCATCGCCGAACCCGATGTTCTTCAGCAACACCGGCGCGGCGCACAATCAGACGTTGACGGTGACCGAGCAGAACTACACGGGTTCGCTTACGGTTTCCAACGGCAGCCCGTCGTGCAGCGGCATCGTAACCGTCTCACCGAGCTCCTCACCCAGCACGCCGGCCGCGTTCACCGTGACGCCGGTCGCGGCGGGAATGTGCAATCTCGTCGTGACCGATAGCGGCGGACGCAGCGTCACCGTGAACGTGACCGTGACGGTCACGCCGGTAACGGTTACGTAGCGGCGTTCTCCGCGCCGGCTCGTGCCGTCGCCGCGCGCACGCCGTTGTGCGGCGGTGCCGGTGCGTTTGCGTCGCGGCGCGGCGGCAGCATGCGAATTCCGAGCAGCAGCGCGGTCGCGACCGCGGGCATGATCGTTGGTTTCAGCAGCCGGCGGTCGAGCCGCGCCATCACGCGGCGGTTCTCGGCGAGCGCCGCTTCGAGAAACATCAGCGGCGTAATGCTCTTCACGATGGCGTCGAGCTCGGGATCGTCCAGCCTGCTCGGAATCAGCGGCGCCGCGGCGGCGCCCTGCGCGGTTCCGAGGATCGCGCGCACGTGGTACCGCAGCGAGGTGAAGGTGCGCAGGAACGGCTTGTCGCGTCCCGCGAGCGCTTCTTCGTAACGCCACCAGTTGATGAAGAACGCGATGTGGCGCGCCTCTTCGTAGAGCACGTTCTCGAAGATCGCCATCAGCGGCTCCGGAAAGAGCCCTTTCTCCCTGGCCAGGGCAAAGGCGCCGAAACCAACGAACGAGTCGCTGCACTCACCGAAACCGAAGATGCAGAAATCGTCCCTGCGGGCGGGCGGGTCCTCGATCGGGATCTCCGGGACGTCGATCTGGTAGCGCTCGACGACGTGCGACATCAAGCGCCCGTGGCGGGTCTCCTCGACGCCCTGCAGCGCGACCGCTTCGCGGATCAGCGGGTCCTCCAGCGTGCGCGCGAACGCGGTCACCATCCGCCCGGCGCGCTGCTCGATCGAGCGCGCGTAGCTCCAGAACGGGAAGGCGCGCAGCCGTGCCAGGTGGGCGGCGCCGAGCACCGGCCACGGCAGCTCGGCCGGCTCGAACGGGACGTGCGTGTCGATGAACGTCCGGCAAAAAACGTCGCGGTGCTGAGGCGTCCCGACGAGCATGTCGCTCCTAGTGCGCCGTCTCGGCAAGGCCCCTCCTGCCCGAGGGAGAGGCCCGGACGCTTGGACGACGGAAGAGGCATGCCGTGGAGGTAGCACGGCAAGGCGCGGTCGGCCAGGGACCGACGACGCCGGGAGATGCCGAGCGCGCTTCGCGGCTCTTATTGCCGCGGGTGTCGCGCACGTTCGCGCTCGGGATCAAGATGCTCTCGCCGAAGCTCGAGGCGCCGGTGCGGACCGGCTACCTGCTGTGCCGGATCGCCGACACGATCGAGGACGATCGCGCGATCTCGCCCGAGCGCAAGGCCGAGCTGCTCGACGGGTTCCTCGCCTGCTTCGACGACGCCGCGCTGGCCGAGGAGTACGCCGCCTGCGGCGCCGAGCTGAGCGCGAACGACGACTACCTCGACTTGATCGCGCAGACCGGCAACGTCTTTCTGACCTACCGCGAGCTCGACGCGCCGGCGCGCGCGATCCTGCGCCGCTGGGTCACCGAGATGGTCTTCGGGATGCGGCGCTTCGTGATCGACCATCCCGGCGGCATCCGCATCGCGAGCGTCGCCGAGCTGCGCGAGTACTGCTATTTCGTCGCCGGAACCGTCGGCCATCTGCTGACCGAGCTGTGGTTCGAGCACTCCGCGTTCGTCGGCAAGTCGACGTATGCGCGGCTGCTCGAAGACTGCGAAGCGTTCGGCGAAGGGCTGCAGACGGTGAACATCCTCAAGGACATCGCCTGGGATGCGGAGCGCGAGAACGCGATCTACGTCCCGGCCGAGCTGCTGCGCGCCGCCGGAAGCAGTCACGAGACGATCCTGGACCCGGGCTTCCGCGCCGCGAACCGGGCTGCGCTCGAACCGCTGATCGCGCTCGCACACCAGGACGTCGAGCGCGCGCTCCGCTACATCGAGGCGATCCCCGCCGCGGCGCTGCGCGTCCGGCTCTTCTGCGTCCTGCCGGTGCTGCTCGCGATCGCGACGATCCGCGAGCTCGAGCAATCCGAGGAGATGCTCGTCCCGGGCGGCGCCGTGAAGGTCTCGCGGGCCGAGGTGCGCGCGCTCATCATCGCCGGCTCGACCTCGACGCTGACGAACCGGACGCTGCGCTGGCTGGCCGAGCGCGTCCGCAAGCGTCCGTTCACGCTCCCGTACTGAGCGCACCGTGCAGACCGCCTTCGTCACCGGCGCCTCCGGCTTCGTCGGCGCGAACCTCGTGCGCGCGCTGCTCGCCGGCGGCTGGCACGTGCGCGCGCTGGTGCGCGGCGATGCGCCTTCGCTCGCGGGGCTCGACGTGGAGCTCGTCCACGGCGATCTTTTCGCCGACCTGCTGCCGGAGGCGATGTCGGGCTGCGACGTGCTGTTCCACCTCGCGGCCGCGTACAGTCTTTGGCGCCGCGACCAAAGAGACGTCCTGCTCACGAACGTTCTTGGAACACGCCATGCGCTGCAAGCGGCGGTGCGGGCGGGCGTTCCGCGGACGGTCTACACCAGCTCGGTCGCGGCGATCGGCGTCCGGCGCGACGGGATTCCGGCCGATGAGACGCATCAGATCTCGTTCGACGAGCTGATCGGAACCTACAAGCGCTCGAAATACCTGGCCGAGCTCGAAGCCCGGCACGCCGCGGCGGGCGGCCAGGACGTGGTGATCGTGAACCCCACGACGCCGGTCGGCCCCTGGGACGCCAAGCCGACCCCGACCGGCGAGATCGTCGTGCGCTTCCTGAACGGCCGCATGCCGGCCTACGTCGACACGGGGCTCAACGTGATCGACGTGCGCGACGTCGCGGTCGGGATGATACGCGCGTACGAGCGGGGGGCGAGCGGCGAGCGCTACATCCTCGGACACGAGAACCTGACGCTGCGCGAGCTGCTGGAACGGCTCGCCGCCGTCGCCGGGCGGCGCGCGCCGCGGCTCCGGCTTCCGCATGCGATTCCGCTGGCCTACGCGGCGCTGGGGGAGCACGTTCTGGCGAGGTTCGGGATCGCCCCGGACGTCTCGGTGGAGAGCGTCCGGATGGCGAAGCAGCGAATGTTCTACGACGCGCAGAAGGCAGTGCGCGAGCTGGGTCTGCCGCAGAGCTCCGTCGCCGAAGCGCTCGCCGATGCGGTCAGCTGGTTCCGAGATCACGGGTACGTCGCCCGCGACTCGCGCTCCGCGGAGGATCGATGGCGCTCTCTCTCAAGCAAGCAGTAGCGGTCGGCTCGTACGTGGTCCGGCAACGGATCGCCGGGCGCAAGCGCTATCCGCTCGTCCTGATGCTGGAGCCGCTCTTCCGCTGCAACTTGGCTTGCGGCGGCTGTGGGAAGATCCAGCATCCGATCGAGGTGCTGCGCCGCCATCTCACCCCGGAGCAGTGCTTCCGAGCCGTGGAAGAATGCGGCGCGCCGGTCGTCTCGATCCCCGGCGGCGAGCCGCTGCTGCACCCGCAGATCGACGAGATCGTGCGCGGGCTGATCGCGCGCAAGAAGTACGTCTACCTCTGCACCAACGCGATTCGGCTGGAGCAGAGCCTCGACAAGTTCAGGCCCTCGCCCTACTTCTCGTTCAGCGTCCACCTCGACGGGCCGCGCGAGGTGCACGACCACGCGGTCGCGCGCGACGGAATCTTCGACGTCGCGGTGAAGGCGATCAAAGCCGCGAAGGCGCGCGGCTTCCGCGTCACCACGAACACGACGATCTTCGACGGCGCCGATCCGGCGACGTTCCAGGCGTTCTTCGACTACGTAACCGACGAGCTGAAGGTCGACGGGATGATGATCTCGCCCGGCTACCGTTACGAGAAAGCGCCCGACCAAGACCACTTCCTCGCCAAAGAGCAGACGCGGGCGCTGTTCCGCGCGATCCTCGCCCCGTACAAGGCCGGGAAGAAAAAGTGGGAGTTCAACGCCAGCCCGTTCTTCCTCGACTTCCTCACCGGCGAGAAAGACTACGACTGCACGCCGTGGGGAATGCCGAGCTACAGCCTCTTCGGCTGGCAGAAACCGTGCTATCTGCTCGGCGAGGGCTATGCCGAAACGTACCAGCAGCTGCTCGACGAGACCGAGTGGGACAAGTACGGCCACGCCAGCGGCAACCCGAAGTGCGAGGACTGCATGGTGCACTCCGGCTTCGAGGCGACGGCGGCGGCCGACGCGATGCGCTTGCCGAACGTCGTGCGCTCGGTGAGGGGCGTTCTCGCGCGCTAGTGGGTTCACGTCCGTCGTGACCACCGCCGTCTCGCCGGATGCGTTCGAGGCGTATCTCGAGCGCGCGGTCGAGCGCCTCGACGCGTCCTCGCCGGTGCGCTCGCTCGTGCGCGAGCACTTCGCATTCGGCGACCCGCAGGCGAAGCGCGGGAAGCGGTTGCGCCCGCGCATCCTGCTCGCGGTCGCCGAGACCGAAGGCGCGCGCGCGGAAGAGGCGTTCGCCGCCGCGGCGGCGGTTGAGCTGCTGCACAATTTCTCGCTCGTCCACGACGACATCGAGGACGGCGACGAGCTGCGCCGCGGCCGTCCGGCGCTGTGGGCGCGCTACGGGATTCCGGCGGCAATCACCGCTGGCGACGCGATGTGCGCGCTGGCGTTCACGATGCTTCTCGACGGTGCGCCCGGCACGTCGCATGCGGCGGGGGCGCCCGGAGCGGAACGGGCGCTCGCGATGTCCGCCGCGCTGCACCGAGCGCTGTACGCGCTCTGCCGCGGTCAGGGTGCGGACATCGGTTTCGAGACGTCGCCGTCGGTGACGTTCGGCGAGTACCTGGCGATGATCGAAGGAAAGACCGCGGCGCTGTTCGCCGCGTCGTGCGAGCTCGGCGCGCTCGCGGCCGGCGCCGCGCCCGAACGCGCGGCGGCATACGGGCGCATGGGGCGCGCCTACGGGCTCGCGTTTCAAGTGCGCGACGACGTCCTCGGCACGTGGGGAACGCCGGCCGAGACCGGCAAACCGGCCGGCGCGGACATCAGGCGGCGGAAATGGTCGTTCCCGGTCGCGTGGGCGATGAGCGGATCGGCCTCGCCGGACCGCGACACCGTCGCGCAAGCGTACGCCTCGATCGGGGAGCTCGCCGGCGCGGACGCAGACGCCGTGATCGCCGCGCTCGAGCGGCTAGGCGCGCACGACGCCGCCGACGCAGCCTGCGACGCCTACATCGCCGACGCCGTCGCCACCGCCCAGGCCCACGACTTGGACCGCGAACGCCGCCTCGCGAACATCTTCTCCTCAACCGCCCGCCGCACGGCGTAGTACGTCGCGGAGCACGCCGGTTTTCCGAGAATGGTAACATCGGCGACACGCCGCAGTGCTCGGTCACCGTTAACCTCGCTAAGCGATGGTACACCGGAATCACCCGATCGGGTCCGCTTCAAACTCGTATTCGCCGACCGACGAGGAACGACGGCGAAGCTATGCTGCACTCCGGGCCACTGTTGCGGAAGTGGGTACCCTGCGCCCCGGTGCGGTCGAAACAGCGTCGTTTCTGCTCGATGAGGCGAAGACGAGCTTTGAGCGCGCTCGCTCTCTTTCGGGAACACTAGAGAACAAGGCAACGATGTTACTCGGTGTCGTGGCCGGCGCATCGGGAGCTTTAGGAGTCCTCGGCTTTGCTCGCGACAGCAAGGAGACGATCTTCACGCCTCTCTTAGTAGCCGCCCTCGGTTGTGCCGTCGGCGCGATTCTCTGCTTGCTGTACGTACTGCGGATGAAGTCGCTCGAGGACCCGGATATTGGTCCATTCATCTCCGTCGCAATGCTGGCCAAGGATAATCGTCCGGGACTAGCGCTCGCGCTGGCAAACGCATACAATGACATGGCGCAGCAGCAGCTCCATGACGTTCGGCATGAACCCCGAGCGTGGCTCGCCGCTTGTCTGGCAACCGCCGCCGCAGCTGTTCTTATCGTCATCAACGCAATATCGTATCAAGGCGTCGCACCTCGGCCGTATTCGAACGGCGCGACGAGCGCGCATTTGGTATTGCAATATTCAAAAAAGGCCACTACAATGTGCTATCCCCAATGCGGCTCATCAGGAAGCACAGCGAAACCAGGAGCGAGACCATGAACGAACGGAAGGACGCCGACCGGGAGGACGCGGAGTCCCTGAACGCATGTGAGCGGGATGCAAGCGACGAGTCAGATGAGATCGAAACGCTCTGGAAGCGTGGTGCCTTCGCGGCGCCTCCAAAAATGAAAACGACAAGGGTCTATTACAACTGACAGCGGGCGCCGCGGCGGGCCGAACGACCAAACCTGACCGCCGACGACGCACGTTCCGGGCGCCGAGAATGCTTGTCGCTGGTCACTGCCGGGAGCAGTTCGACCGGTGGCGTAGTACCGCGCATGATCTTCCAGCCCGAGTACGAGACGCTCGAACGGCCCGCGCTCGAGGCTCTCCAGCTCGAGCGGCTGCAGGCGCTGGTCGAACGGCTGCGCGGCGCGAACGAGATCTACCGCGAGCGCTTGCGCGGCGTCGCCGCGCCGCGTTCGCTCGAAGAGCTCGCGGAACTGCCCTTCAGCACCAAAGCCGACATGCGCGACGCCTACCCGCTCGGGCTGCTCGCAGTCTCGCCGGAGCGGCTCGCGAGGATTCACGCCTCGTCGGGAACGACCGGCAATCCCACCATCGGCGCGTACACCGAAGAAGATATCCGGATCTTCAACGAGGTCGTCGCGCGCTGTTTCGCGGCCGGCGGGATTCAGCCGGGCGAAATGTTTCAGGTCGCGTGGGGTTACGGCTTGTTCACCGGCGGGCTCGGCGGCCACGGCGGCTGCGAGGCGCTCGGCGCCTGCGCAATTCCCGCCTCCAGCGGGAACACGGCGCGGCAGCTGCAGCTGCTGTGCGATCTGCCGGTCGTCGGGATCGGCTGCACGCCTTCGTACGCGCTCGTCCTCGCCGAGCGGCTGCGCGCGGAGAAGCGCACGGCGAAAGCGCTGAAGTACGCGATCTGCGGCGCCGAAGCGTGGACGCGCGAGATGCGCGCGGAGCTGGAAGAGCTCTTCGGAGTGACCGCGACGAACATCTACGGGCTGACCGAGATCATCGGCCCGGGCGTCGCGCAAGAGTGCCTGGAAAAGCAAGGCCTGCACGTTCAGGAAGATCACTTCCTGGCCGAGATCATCGATCCGGAGACGGGCCGGCCGCTGGCCGACGGCGAGCGCGGCGAGCTGGTGCTGACCACGCTCACGCGCGAGGCGATGCCGGTGCTGCGCTACCGCACGCGCGACCTCACCTCGATCGTGCGCGAGACGTGCGCCTGCGGGCGAACGACCGCGCGCATCGACTGGTTCACCGGGCGGGTCGACGACATGCTGGTCATCCGCGGCGTCAACGTCTTTCCCTCGGCGATCGAAGAAGTGCTCCTGCGCTTCCCGGAGCTCTCGCCGAACTACCGCATCTTCGTCGACCGGCCGCCGAACGGGCTCGACACGCTGCTGGTCGAGGTGGAGCACCACTCCGGCGCGGCGATCGGCGACGCCGACGCGTTCGCGCGCGCGGTCGCGAAGCGGCTCTCGGAGACGCTGCTGGTCTCGCTGCAGGCGCGCGTCGTAACCCCGGGGACGATCGAGCGGATCGAAGCCGGCAAAGCGAAACGCGTCATCGACCGGAGAACGAGCTGAGATGGAAGAGATCGTCCTGACCGAACGCCCGCACGAGCACGTCGCGCTGGTGCGGCTGAACCGGCCCAAGGTGCTCAACGCGCTTTCGAACGAGCTCGCCGACAAGCTCGCGACCGCGCTCGAGGCGCTCGACGCCAACGGTGTCACGCGCGCAATCGTGCTGACCGGTGATGAGCGCGCCTTCGCGGCCGGTGCCGACATCGCCGAGTTCGCCGCCGAAGGGCCGCGCCTCGAGGTGTGGGACCGGCTGTGGTCGGTCGGCCTTCCGCTGATCGCGGCGGTGCGCGGCGTCGCGCTCGGCGGCGGGCTGGAGCTTGCGATGTCGTGCGATCTGATGGTCGCCGCCGACGACGCGCGCTTGGGACAGCCGGAGATCAACCTCGGCGTGATGCCGGGCGCCGGCGGAACGCAGCGGCTAACCCGCGCGGTCGGCAAGACGCTCGCCGCCGAGATGATCCTGCTCGGGCGCGAGCTGAGCGGGCGCGAAGCGGAAGCGCACGGGCTCGCGAACCGCGCCGTCCCGCCCGAGCGCGTCCTCCCCGTCGCGCTCGAGCTCGCCAAAGAGATCGCGAAGAAGGCCCCGCAAGCGGTGCGCGCGGCGAAGCGCGCGATCGGCCGCGCGTTCGAGGACTCGCTGCACGCCGGTTTGGTCGACGAGCGGCGCGCGTTCTACGCGCTTCTGCAAACCGAGGACGCCCGCGAAGGCGTCACCGCGTTTCTGGAAAAGCGCAAGCCGGCATGGAGCGGACGCTGATGGATCGCACGCCAAAGCAGCCCGTCGACCACCGCGCCGAAACCGCGGACGGCGTCGCGACGATCACCCTGGCGCGGCCGCAGTCGTACAACGCCCTGACCGCGGATCTGCTGGAGTCGCTGCTCGCGACGTTTCGCGCGCTCGAGCGCGACGCCGGGGTGCGCGCGATCGTGCTGACCGGCGAAGGGAAAGGGTTCTGCGCGGGCCAGGCGCTCGACGATCCGCGCACGCTTCCGCCGGGCGGGAAGCCCGACCTCGGCGCGACGGTGGAGCGCCGCTACGGCCCGCTGCTGCTGAAAATTCTCACCATCGAAAAGCCGGTGATCGCGGCGGTGAACGGCGTCGCCGCGGGCGCCGGAATGGGGCTCGCGTGCGCGTGCGACTTCCGGATCGTCGCCGAGAGCGCGTCGTTCACGACCGCGTTCGTGAAGATCGGGCTCGTCCCCGACAGCGGCCTCTCGCTCACGCTCCCGAAGCTGATCGGGTACGCGAAAGCGCTCGAGCTGTGCATGCTCTCCGACAAGATCGACGCCGCGCGCGCCGACGCGCTCGGCCTGTGCACGAAGGTCGTGCCGCTCGAGCGCTGTCTCGCCGAGGCGCAGTCGCTCGCCGCGACGCTCGCAAAAGGACCGCGCGCGCTCGGCTTGATCAAGCGCGAGCTGATTCGCAACGGGCTCGGCGAGGTGCAGCACGCGCTCGCGTACGAGGCGCACCTGCAGAGCGTCGCCGGCGCGACCGAGGACTTCGCCGAAGGGCTCGCGGCGTTCGCCGGCAAGCGCGCGCCGAAGTTTCGCGGCGCGTAGCGCACGCGACGAGACGATGAAGATCGGAATCGTCGGCGCCGGCGCGATCGGCTTGACGCTCGGCGCCGCGCTCGCGAAAGCGCACGACGTGCTGGTGCTCGCACGCCGCGCCGCGACGGCGGAGCTGCTCGCGCGCGACGGGATCACGGTCGCCGGCGAGGCCGAGGCCAAGCAGGTTCGGGTACACGCGACGATCGAGCCGGAGCGTTTCGCGGACCGCGACGCCGTGCTCGTCGCGGTGAAAGCCTACGCGACCGCCGACTCGCTCGCGCCGCTGCGCGGCGTGCTGCCGGCCCACGCGCTCGTCGCCTCGGTGCAGAACGGGATCGACAACGCCGCGCACGCGCGCGCCGCGCTGCCGGAGAACCGGGTGATCGCCGGTTCCACGATGCAGGGCGCGATCTCGCTGGGCGAAGGCCGCGTGCGCGTCGTCAACCGCGGCGAGACGACCTTCGCGCGCGACGACCGCGCGCTGCCGACCAGCTTCGATCTCGCCCACGCGTTTATCGAGGCCGGGCTCGAGGCGCGCGTCGTGGACGACGTCGAGCCCGTGCTGTGGCGCAAGCTGCTCGTCAACGCCGCGCTCAACCCGCTCGGCGCGCTCGCCGCGCGCACGAACGGCGCCGTCGCGACCGATCCGGACCTCGCCCCGCTCGCTGAGATCCTCGCCGCCGAAGCGGCCGCGGTCGCCGCGTCGGAAGGCGTCGAGGCCGGCGACCCCTGGGGGACGGTCGAAGCAGCGGCGCGAGCCTCGGCGGCGAACCGGAACTCGATGCTCCAGGATTTGGACGCCGGCCGCCCGACCGAGATCGACGCGATCTCCGGCGCGATCCTCCGGCGCGCCCGCGCGCACGGAATCGCCGTGCCGCTGACCGAGACGATGCTGCGGCTGGTGCGCGGCCGCGAGCGCTCCGCGCTCAGGGCCGGCCACGGAGACGAGCCGTGAGCCGCCGGATCGGCGCGGCGGAGATCGCCGCGCGCAAAGGCGCCGCCTTTCCCGTCGTCACCGCGTACGACGCGCCGTTCGCGCGCTGCGCCGAGGAGGCCGGGATCGACGTGATCTTGGTCGGTGACTCGCTCGGCATGGTCGTGCTCGGCTACGACTCGACGGCGCCGGTCGAGTTGAACGACATGATTCGCCATTGCGGAGCGGCGGTGCGCGGAACGCAGCGCGCGCACGTGATCGCCGATCTGCCGTTCGGGACGTACGAAGCCTCGGACGAGCTGGCGGTCGCGAGCGCGACCGAGCTGGTGAAACGCGGCCGCGCCTCCTCGGTGAAGCTCGAGGGCGGGGTCAACGCAGCCGCGCGCATCCGGGCGATCGTGCGCAGCGGCATCCCGGTCTGCGCGCACATCGGCGTGCTGCCGCAAACTGCCTCGCTGGGCAGCGGATTTCGCCTCAAGCGCGAGCGAGAGCGGCTCGTGCGCGACGCCGACGCGGTCGCCGAAGCGGGCGCGTTCGCGGTGGTGCTCGAGATGGTGGAAGACACGCTCGCGGCGGAGATCACGCAGCGCAGCCCGATCCCGACGATCGGAATCGGCGCCGGACCGAGTTGCGACGGCCAAGTGCTGGTGCTGCACGACCTGCTCGGGCTCTATCCCGACGCCCCGCCGTTCGCGAAACGGTACGCGAACCTGGGCGAAGCCGCGACCGGCGCGCTGCGCGCGTACGCCGACGACGTCCGGGCGCACGCGTTTCCGCCGGCGCGCGTGAAGATCGCCCACGACGGGAACGGCTATCGTCCCTGACCCCTCCCACGGAGGGCACCCGGGCGTGTGCGCCGTAAGGTGAACGTCATGTACCTTCGCAGGATCGCGTTCTTTTCGTTGGTCGCGCTGTTGGTCGCGCCGGCTGCCGCTTCGGCGGAGTTCGACAACACCGTCCCGTGGCGGAACCTGAGCACGAACGCGCCGCTGGTGATCACGCGGACGTCGACCTGGTTCAACTCGGACGGAACGATCCGGTTGTGCGTGAACTTCCGCAACGTCTCGAACAAGGCCGCCTCGCGCGCGCGCATCACCTTCGAGTTCGACGACTCGTTCGACCGCCCGCTGCGCGACGCGGTCCTCGAGCGCTCCGGCTCGTTCGGGCCCGGAATCCTGATCGAAGGGAAGATGGACGTGCTCGGCGGCAACACCGACTCGTTCAACAACTGCGTCGACCGCGTCCAAGGCACTTCGATCAAGCCGAGGATCGAAAAGATCGACGTCACGGACGTCATCTTCGAAGACGGCACGCGCTGGAAGAAAGGCGAGCCGTTCGTGCGGGCGTTCGACAACGGCGGCAACCGCGTCATCGCCACCACGACGCCGGGCGCGAGCCCGAGCCCCGGGCCGGCCGGATCCGCTCCGGTCGTCACGATCAGCGGCGCGACGGCGACCGGCGGGATGGTTGGACCGGCGGGCGCGCTGTACGGCACGATCGCTTGGGTGCCGGGCTCGCGAACCGCGTACGGCGTCGCGACCGACCAGCAGTCGCAGGACCAGGCCGACTTCGCCGCCATGACGCTCTGCACGAAGTTCACCAACGGCGCCGGCGGCTGCAAGCCGGTCGAGCGCATGACGGGTACGTCAAAGTGCGCGGCGATCGCGACCGACGGAACCCACATCGCGACGGCGCACGGCGGCGACTCCGGCTCGACGATTCAGGCGGTCCTGACGCTGCTCGCGCAAGAGGGCGGCACGGTCGATGCGAACAGCGTCGTTGCGAGCAAGTGCAACTCACACTGAAAACCCTGTCACCCTGAGCTTGTCGAAGGGCGACCGAACGACGTCGTCCTAGAGCCGCTCGAAGATCGTCGCGATTCCCTGGCCCATTCCGATGCACATCGTCGCCAAGCCGTAGCGGCCGCCGCGGCGCTTCAGCTCGTGCAGCAGCGTCGTCGCGATGCGCGCGCCGCTGCAGCCGAGCGGGTGGCCGAGCGCGATCGCGCCGCCGTTGACGTTGACGATCGCCGGGTCGATCCCGAGCTCCTTGACGCAGGCGACGCTCTGCGCGGCGAACGCTTCGTTCAGCTCGACCAAGTCGAGATCGCGAACGTCGAGCTTCGCGCGCGCGAGCGCTTTGCGCGTCGCGCCGATCGGGCCGATCCCCATCACGCTCGGATCGACGCCGAACGTCGCCGACGTCACCACCCGCGCGAGCGGCTGCCAGCCGCGCTGCTCCGCCGCCTCGGCGCTGCACAGCAGCAGCGCCGCGGCGCCGTCGTTGAGCGGTGAGGAGTTGCCGGCCGTCACCGTCCCGTTCGCCTTGAACGCAGGCTTCAAGTTCGCCAGCGCTTCGAGCGTCGTCTCGGGGCGCGGCGGCTCGTCCTGGGTCATCTCGTAGCTCTTCTTCCCCTGCTCGACGCGCACCGGGACGAGCTCCGCGCCGAACTTTCCGCTCGCGACGGCGGCCTTGCACTTCATCTGGCTCTCGTAGGCGAAGCGGTCCTGGTCTTCGCGCGTCACGCCGAACTGCTCCGCGACCTTTTCCGCCGTCTCGCCGAGCGTGAGCGGCGGGTACATCGCGGCGAGCCGCGGGTTCACCATGCGGTTGCCCAGCGTCGTGTCGTGGATGTCCGGCGCGCGGTCGTACGGCTTCTCGGACTTGAGGATCACGAACGGCGCGCGCGTCATCGACTCGGCGCCGCCGGCGACCGCGACGTCGATCACGCCGGCCGCGATCGCATGGTAGGCCGAGTTCAGCGCTTGCAGCCCGCTGCCGCAGAGCCGGTTCAGCGTCGTGCCGGGGACGCTCGGCGGGAGGCCCGCGAGCAGGCTCGCCATCCGGCCCCCGTTGCGGCAGTCCTCGCCGGCCTGGTTCGCCGCGCCCCAGAAGAGGTCGTCGAGCGACTCGGGGTCGAGCTTGGTGCGCTCCACCAGGGCGCGGATCGCGTACGAGGCGAGGTCGTCGGGGCGAACGGGGGCGAGGGCGCCGCCGTACCGCCCGATCGGCGTGCGGAGCGCGTCGACAACAACTGCGTGGGCCATCTCAGCCGCACCACGTTCGCGCGCGGGGAGACGGCGCCTCGCGGAGCGTCAGCGCGAGGAGACCGGCCGAACCCGCGCGCGGTGCAGCTCGACGACCGGCCCGTGCCGCCAGGCCGACTCCAGCAGGCGCGCCTTCTTGCAGGCGCAGTAGCTCTTCAGGTGCGCGGTGCGCGGAAAAGCACCGAGAAACGCCGCACACCCGTGCGCGTCATGCAGCCGAAATGAATGGCCGCACGAGCACGAAATTTCGGTCGGCTCGGTCATCGGAGGAACAGCATAGCGCCGCGGCGCGCTCGCGTCGGCCCGCTACCGCACCGTCCGCCGGCCGATTTTCGGGGCTGGTCGGGGGGCGTTCGGGCGCGCGGCGGTCGAACGGTCGGCAGCATGGCGACGATGAACGTGCGATGCTGCATCGCGGGCGGCGGCCCGGCCGGGATGATGCTCGGCTTCCTGCTGGCCCGGGCCGGCGTCGAGATCGCCGTGCTCGAGAAGCACGCGGACTTTCTGCGCGACTTCCGGGGCGACACGGTGCACCCGTCGACGCTCGAGGTCATGGGCGAGCTGGGCCTGCTCGACGACTTTCTCAAGCTCCCGCACACCGAGGTCAGCACGATCGGCGGCATGGTCAACGACGTCGCGGTCGAGATCGCCGATCTGCGCCCGCTGCGAACGCGCTGCAACTTCATCGCCCTCATGCCGCAATGGGATTTCTTGAACTTCTTGGCGGAGCGCGGCGCGCGGTATGCGACGTTCCGCGTGCTCATGCGCGCGGAAGTGACGGAGCTCATCCTCGAGGGCGGGCGCGTCGCGGGGGTTCGCGCCGCCACTCCGGACGGGCCGTTGGAGGTCCGAGCCGACCTCGTGGTCGGCGCCGACGGCCGGCATTCGACCGTGCGCGCGCGAGCCGGCTTCGCGGTGCAGGATCTCGGCGCGCCGATCGACGTGCTGTGGATGCGGCTGCCGAAACACGCCGACGACCCGATCTCGCGGTTCGGATACTTCGAGGCGGGACGGCTGCTGGTGACGCTCGACCGCGGCGACTACTGGCAGTGCGCGTACGTCATCGCGAAAGGCGGCTTCGCCGCGCTGCAGGCCCGTGGGCTTCAGACGCTGCGCGAGGAGATCGTCGCGCTCGCGCCGTTCCTTCGCGAGCGGGTCGAGCAATTGCACGACTGGGACGACGTGAAGCTGCTGACGGTCGTCGTCGACCGCCTTTCGCGCTGGTACCGGCCGGGGCTGCTGTGCATCGGCGACGCCGCGCACGCGATGTCGCCGATGGGCGGCGTCGGGATCAACCTCGCCATCCAGGACGCCGTCGCCACCGCGAACATCCTGGCCCAGCCGCTTTCGACCGGGAGCGTGACCGAACGCGATCTGCGCGCGGTGCAGCGGCGGCGAACGTTTCCGATGCGCGCGATCCAGGCGATGCAGGTGTTCGTCGCCGGCCGCGCGTTCCGCAACATCGGCGCAGCGCAGCCCGGGCCTTCGCGACCCGGCTGGGTTCCCTGGCCGGTGCGGCTGCTGCTGCGCTTTCCGTTCCTGCGGCGGTTGCCGGCGTGGTTCATCGGCGTCGGCCCGCGCCCCGAGCACGTCCGCACGCCGGAGCGCGCTACACCGCGATCCGGGTAGGCGGCGCGATGCCGAGCTCGTGCGCGAGCGAATCGAGGTCGTCGATCACCGGGGCGATCAGCGGGATGCCGTCGCGCCGGAACGCGATCTCGTTCTCGTGCTCGATCTCTCCCGCGACGTACACGCGGCTTTGCGCCGGCGCCGGCGCGCTGCGCTTGAACGCGCGCAGCTCTTCGTCCATCTGCCGCTTGAACTCGGCGACGTCGCGCAGCGCGTCGATGCGGATCGCGCCGAAGAAGTGCGAGGTGATTCCCGCCGGCGCGTCGGGGCTCTCGCGCAGCGTCAGCGCCGGACCGAACCAGCCGGCGGCGAGAACGCCCGTCAGCAATTCCGCGAGCACCCCCAGGCCGTAGCCTTTGTGGCCGCCGTTCTCGGTGCCGAACCCGCCGAGCGGGAGCAGCGAACCGCCGGTGTGGCGCACCGCGGGATCGGTCGTCGACGCGCCTTCTTCGTCGACCGCCCAGCCCGGCTTGAGCGGAAGGCCTTTGCGCTCGTAGACCTCCAGCTTGCCGTACGTGACGGTCGTGGTCGCGAAGTCGAGCACGAAGGGCGGCTCTTCGCCGGCCGGAACGGCGAACGCGAACGGGTTCGTCCCCTGCATCTTCGTGCGCCCGAACGTCGGCACGGCGAAGTGCGCGGAGTCGGTCGTGCAGATCCCGATCATGTCCTGCTCGAGCGCCATCATCGCGTAATAGCCCGCAATGCCGTAGTGGTTGGAGTTGCGCACCGCGGCGAACGCGATCCCGCTGCCGCGCGCCTTGTCGATCGCGCGCGTCATCGCGTAATGCGAGGCTGGATGGCCGAGCCCGTTGCCCGCGTCGAGCAGCAGCGAGGAGTCCGTCTCGCGCGCGACCTCGTAGCGCGGGCGCGCGGCGATGCGGCCGTTGCGGATGCGGTCGACGTAGAACCAGCGCAGCCGCGCGACGCCGTGCGACTCGATCCCGCGCCGGTCCGCGGCGACGAGCACGTCGGCGACGATCTTCGCCTGTGCTTCGTCGACGCCGGCGCGGGTGAGCGCGCGCTCGACGAACGCGATCAGATCGCCTTCGCGGACGCGAGCCGTTTCAGCCAACGGTGAAGCGCTCCAGCTTCTCGATGCCGAGGCGCTCGGCCAGCGCGTCGATCCCGTCCCACACTTTCGGATCGATCGGCACGCCTTCGCGGCGATAGCGTTCGGTGTTCAGCCGCTCGGGCTCGCCGGCGGTCATCACGCGTTCAGCGCCCGGTGCCGGCGCGCTCTCTTCGAACGCGCACAGCTCGCGCGCGAGGTCGCGCTGGAACACGGCGCCATCCCGCAGCGCGTCGATCTTGAAGGCGGCGAAGAAGTGGCCCACCGAGCCGCCGTGCAGGCCGCGCTCGTCGAGGCGCAGGTCGGTGCCGAACATGCCGCCGGAGAGCACGCCGCACAGAATTTCCACCAGCGCGCCGAGCCCGTAGCCTTTGTGGCCGCCGTTCTCGGTGCCGTAGCCGCCGAGCGGAAGCAGCGCGCCGCTCGTCATCGCGAGCGCGGCGTCGAGCGTCTCGCGGCCGTCCGCGTCGACCGCCCAGCCGGGCTTGAGCGGCTTTCCCTTGCGGTCGCTGACTTCGAGCCGGCCGAACGTCACGCCGGTCGTCGCCATGTCGAGCACGTACGGCGGGTGGCCGTCGGCCGGGATCGCGACGGCGATCGGGTTCGTCCCTTGCGTCTTCTGCCGGCCGAACGTCGGCACCGCGAGGTGCGTCGAGTTGGTCATCGAGAGCCCGATCATGCCGTGCTCGAGCGCCATCATCGCGTAGTACGCGGCGATCCCGTAGTGGTTCGAGTTGCGGACCGTCGCGAACGCCAGCCCCTGCTCGCGCGCCTTCTCGAGCGTCTTGCGCATCGCGAAGATGCCGGCCGGGTGCCCGAGCCCGTTGCCGGCGTCGAGCGCGAGCTGGGTCGGCCGGTCGCAGAGCGCCGTGTACGCCGGCCGCGGCACGACGACGCCGGCTTCGATGCGGCGCACGTAGAACAGGTCGAGCCGCGCGATCCCGTGCGACTCGACGCCGCGCAGATCGGCCGCGACCAGCACCCCGGCGACGTCGTTCGCGTCGGGCTCGCTCACGCCGACCGCGCGCAGCGCGCGCACGATGAAGTCGTGCTCGTCCGCTTCACGGGCGCGGATGGGTGAAGGCGCTTCGCCGATCATCCCGGCGTGGTTGCGCGGGCCGAACGGCGTCCTCCTCGCCGAGCGCGTTTGCCGGACGAGCTCCAATGGGAAGAGAACCGTACCGTCCCGGCCCACGGCTCCGCTCCTCGGAGCCCGGCTTTTCTTTTCGGAGCAGGACCATGCAGAGCAAGACCCGCTATGACGATTCCGACGTCCGGACTATCTGGCCGAACGGCCCGCGCGCGAGCGTCGCCCCGGACGACGCCGGACGCGACGACGGCAGCGCGCCGCAGCCCGACGATGCCGGACGCGACGACGGCAGCGCGCCGCAGCCGGACGACGCCGGACGCGACGACGGGAGCGCGCCGCAGCCGGACGACGCGGGGCGCGACGACACCTAGCCGGTGCTGACGCACGAGCCGCACGTGCGCGCGAGCGGTGCGCGCGCGCTGGAGCGCTGCGTCCGCTCGGACGTCCGGCGCTTCTTCGCGGACGTCTGGTCGCAGCGGCCGCTGCTGATCGAGCACCGTGACGACGCGGCGTTCGGCGATCTCTTCTCGCTCGAAAGCGTCGACCGCATCCTGTCCGGAACCTTTCCGCGCCGCCCCGCGGTGCGGCTGGTCAAGGACGGGGCGGAGCTTCCGCCGAGCACGTACGTGCGCACCGTCAGCCTTGGCTCCGAGTGGCTGCACGACGTCATCGACGCAGGCCGGGTCTACGACGCGTTTCAAAAGGGCGCGACGATCGTCGTGCAAGGCTTGCAGCGCTATTGGGAACCCGTCATGCGCTTCACGCGCGACCTCGAGCTGGAGCTCTCGCATCCGGTTCAGGTGAACGCGTACGTCTCGCCGCCCGGCGAGCGCGGCTTGGGCGTCCACTACGACACGCACGACGTCTTCGTGCTTCAGATCAGCGGCTCGAAGCGCTGGAACGTCCACGAGCGCGCCGTCGAGTTTCCGCTCCCGCACCAGCGCTCGCGCGCCGCCCCGGTTGCGGCGCAGTCGCTGATCGAGCACGAGCTCCTCGCCGGCCAGTCGCTCTACGTCCCGCGCGGCTTTCTGCACGAAGCGATCGCGACGACGCAGGTCTCCGTCCATCTCACGGTCGGCATCTTGTGCTACACCTGGAAAGACCTGTTCGACCAAGTGTTCCGGGACACCGAGGACGTCGCGGCCTTTCGCGAGGCGCTGCCGGCCGGGTTCGCGCACGACGTCGCCGCGCACGCGCCGGCGATCGCCGCGAAACTGCGCGCGCTTGCCGAATGGGTGGAGGAGCGTGACCCGCACGCGCTCGGCGAGCGGCTCGCGAACCGCTTTCTCTCCTCGCGCGCGCCGATCCGGTTCGGCCAGTTCGAACAGCTCCCGCTGATCGCCGCGCTCGATGCGCGCAGCGCGGTGCGGCTGCGGCCCGGCAACGTCTTCGGCGTCCGCGCCGCCGAGGCGGACGAGATCGCGGTCGCGCTCGGCGACCGCACGCTGGTGATGCCGGCGGCGCTCGAGCCGGCGCTGCGCTTCGTCGCGCGCGGCGAGCCCTTCACGCCGGCCGAGCTCGAGATGTTCGAAGACCTCGAGAGCGCGATCGCGTTCGTGCGCCGCTTGGCGCGCGAAGGCGCGCTCGAGATCCTCAGCCTGTGACGGAACCGAACGCGGCGAGGCGCGCGGCGACGTCGGCCAGCAGCCGGTCCGCGCCGTACTCGTCGTAGCGCGCGCGATCGTAGCAGAGCGCGAGCCAGCAACGGCCGTCGTCGATGGCGCCGGGCGCGAGGATCGCCGGCTCGCCGGGCGCGATCAGCGGAAACGCGAGCAGCGTCCCGGCTGCGCCGACGTTCGTCACCGTTGCCGCTGCGCCGCCGACATCGGCCGGTTTGAGCGCGCTGCGGCGCGCGCGCTCGGCGAAGTCCGCGATGCGCACCGAGATGTCGTGCAGCGCGGCGTCGCGCGCGTCGGGGACGACCGGAACGACGAGCCCGCCGGGCACTTCGACGGCGACGCCGATGCGGTCGGCTTCGAGCGCCTGCGCGAACGCTTTGACGAAGTACGCCGTCCACGACACGCCGTGGCGTTCGATGCTGCTCAGATCGACGAGCCGCGCGCAAGAACCTTGAGTGATCGTCGCGCGCGCTTCGGCCATCCGCTCCGCGATCCGGCGGCGCATCGAAGAAAGGCCGCCGTCCGACGACGCCGGCGCGGCGAGCGGACGCGCTTCGATCACGCCGGCAGAGGCGAAGCGCGCGAGGAGCTGGCCGACCCCGGCGCGCTCGCCCGCCGGCACGAGAATCTCGGCGAGCACGCCGTCGTGCGGCGACTCGACGTCGGCGTTCACTTTGTCGGTCTCGACGGCGAAGAGCGGCTCGCCCTTCTTGACGGCGTCTCCGGGTTGCTTGTACCAAGCCGAGACGATCCCATCGACGAGCGTGTCGGCCAGCTTGGGAAATTCGACGCTCATTGGAGCACGACGTGGTCGCGAAACGCGGCGAGGAAGCGGCCGACGTCGGCGCCGTCGACCGCGCGGTGATCGACGGCGCAGGTGACGTAGGCTTTGCCGTTGCGCACCGCGCCGATGCGGACCGCGGCGGTTTGGTTCGGGCGGACGAACGGGATCGCGAGATCGCTTCCCGACGGCCCGTAGTCGACGAGCGTGATGGTGCCGCGACCGCTCGCCGGCGCGGTCGGGCCGAGGTCGAGGTCGACGACGACCTCGTCGTGCTCGACGATGCCGGTCCAGGCGAAGCTTGCGTTGAAGCGCGGATACGCTCGCGCGGCCTCGACGAGCGCGTCGACGGCGAGCCGCGTATGCTCTTCGGGGAGCGAAATCTCGACGACGCTCGACGCTTGCGGAATCGCCGGATCGTACGAACGCTGCGCGGTGGGGTTCGCGCGCGAACGTTCGCGCGAGACGAGCCGCACGAGCGCGTCGCGAATCGCGGTTCGGTTGGGAAGCACCGCGTCTTCCAGGTTGTCGTCGACCGGGATCCCCGGGATGTCCGGTGAGGTGACGCGCACCGGCGGGACGTCGAGAACCCCGGCTTCCGCCGCGAGCGCACACAGCTCCGCGCCGAGGCCCATCGTGAGCGTGTCCTCGTGGACGACGCACAGCCGTCGCGTCTTTGCGAGCGAGGCGAGGATCGTCTCGCGGTCGAGCGGGAGCAGCGTGCGCAGATCGACTACCTCGACGTCGATCCCTTCGCGCGCGAGCGACTCGGCCGCGGCGAGCGACTCGTGCAGCATCATCCCGTACGCCAGCACCGTTGCGTCGCTACCCGCGCGCGCGATTTCGGCGCGGCCGATCGGCACGACGTAGTCGCCGGCGGGAACGTGGCCGCGGATCGCGCGATAGGTTCGCTTGTGCTCGAGCACGAGCACCGGATCGGGATCGCGAATCGCCGCCAGCAGCAGGCCCTTCGCGTCGGCGGGCGTCGACGGCGCGACGACCTTCAAGCCCGGCGCGTGTGCGTAGTACGCTTCGACGCTCTGCGAGTGGTACGGGCCGCCGCGGAAGCCGCCGCCGTACGCCGTTCGCAGCACCATCGGGCAGCTCCAGTCGCCGCCCGTGCGCCAGCGAATCTTCGCGGCCTCGCCGACCAGATGGTCCATCGCGGCGTGGATGAAGTCGGCGAACTGAATCTCAGCGACCGGCCGCAGCCCGCGCATCGCCAGGCCCACCGCCACGCCCGCGATGAGCGTCTCCGCCATCGGCATGTCGACGACGCGCGCCGCCCCGAACCGCGCGTACAACCCTTCGGTCGCGCGAAATACGCCGCCGAGCACGCCGACGTCTTCGCCGAGCACGATCACGCGCTCGTCGCGCGCCATCTCCTCGGCGAGCGCCTCGCGCACCGCCTCGAGCACCGTCAGCTCGCGTGCCGCGTCAGCCATCGGCGCGCTGCTCAGGCATACGCGTGATCCAGCGCGGTCGCCGGGTCGCCGAGCGGCTGCGCTTCCGCCCACGCCGCGGCCTGCTCCGCGGCGGCGGCGTTCTCTTCGTCAACGCCCGCCGCCCACGCCGCGTCGACCAGCGTGCGCGCGCGCAGCAGCGGATCGAAGCGCGCGCGCTGCGCCTCGAGCGCGGCGCGGTCGCGGTAACGCGAGTCGTCGTCGTTCGAGGTGTTCGGGCCGAAGCGCACGCACGCCGCGTCGATCAGCGTCGGCCCCTCGCCCGCGCGCGCTCGCGCGAACGCCTCGCTCACCGCGGCGTAGACCGCTTCGGCGTCCGCTCCGTCGACCGCGATCCCGGCGATCCCGTAGCCCGCGGCGCGGGCGACGAGCGTCTCGGTCGCGTACTGATCGCTCTGCTTCACCGACTGCGTCCAGCCGTTGCGCTCCACGACGAAGACGCACGGCAGCTTGTGAACCGCGGCCAGGTTCATCGACTCGTGCGCTTCCCCTTTCTGCGCGCCGCCGTCGCCGAACGCGATCACCGTGACGCTGCCGTCCTGCAGCAGCTGCGAGCCCCACGCGCACCCGACGCCGTGCGAAACGTGGTTCGGCTGCGGGCCTTGCAGCGAGAGCACGTGGAGCCTGCGCGAGCCCCAGTGCGAGTACGGCTGCCGCCCGCGCGCGTTCGGATCGGAGGGCCGCGAGAAGTAGCACAGCATCGCCTCGCGCGCCGTCATTCCGAGCAGGAGCATTGCCGCCAGGTCCCGGTAGTGCGGCGCGGCCCAGTCGACGCCGGGCCGCATCGCGAGCGCATATCCCGCGCCGATCGCTTCGTGGCCGCTGCACGGAACCGCGAAGTGCCCGCGGCCCGCGCGCGCGAGCCGCCACATGCGGTCGTCGAGCGCGCGCGCGAGCGAGATCGCACCGTAGGCCCGCTCGCGATCATCCTTCGAGAGCCGCAGGATGACGTTCTCCTATTTGACGATGGTGAACTTGCCGTTTTCGATCTGCGTGAGGACCAGCGAGAAGACGGAGAGGCCGTTGTGGTCGCCGCCGGACATGCGGAACTGGCCGGTCACGCCGAGGTAGTCGGTGTGCTCCAGCGCGGCGCGCAGCTTCTCGCCATCGGTGGTCTTGGCGCGCTGCAGCGCCTGCTTGAGCACGTAGACGCTGTCGTAGCCGAAGCCGCCGAAGATGCTGACCGGAGCGTCTTTCGGATAGCCCTTCACGAAGGCGTCGATGTAGTGGACGAGCAGCTTCTTCTGCGGGTCGCCGTTCGGCAGCGCGTCGGCGACGTTGATCTTCGTGCTGGCGATGTACGCGCCGTTGAGCGCCGAGCCGGCCTGCTGCGGGAAGACCCCCGTCGCCGCGCCGTCCGAGTAGTAGATCGGGACGTTGAGCCCGAGCTCGCGGTAGCCTTTGATGATGACCGCCGCCGACGGCAGCGTCGTCCACGCGACGATCGCCTGCGGGTTGGCGGCTTTGACGTGCGTTAGCTGCGTGGTCGCGTCGCTGGCGCGCGCGTCGATCGCCTCGGCGTCGACGACGTCGAAGCCGAAGTTCTTGCCGGCGTCCTTGAAATGGGAGAGCCCAGTCTTGCCGTAGTCGTCGTTGCGGTAGATCACCGCGACGTGCGTCTGCTTGCGCTTGCGCATGTACTCCTGCATCGCTTGCGCGACGTGGAAGTCGGTGATCGGCATCTTGAAGATCCACTGCCGCTCGGGGACGGGCTGGATCACCTGCGAGCTGGAGGCGAGCGAGATCAGCGGCACCTTCGCCTGCGTCACCAGCGGGATCATCGCCAGCGAGGTCTGCGTGAGCGAGGAGCCGACGATCGCGACGACGTGCTGGTCGAGCAGCTTGCGCGTGTTGTTCACGGCGGTCGTGGCGCTCGACTCGTCGTCGAGGATCGAGGCCTGCAGCGGGCGCCCGTTGATGCCGCCCGACTTGTTGATCTCGTCCACCGCGAGCTGAATGCTGTCGGCTTCGGGGCGGCCGAGCGTCGCACCCGGGCCGCTCTCCGAGAGCGTCGCGCCGATCAGGATCGGCTCGCCCGCGGCGACGCCCGGCCGCGGCGGCGCGGCGGAGACGATGAGGAACGACGCGAGCGCGAGTGCGCCGAGACGGACGGCCGTCGAACGCATGAACGAAACCTCCTTATGAACGCGTGCGGTCTGCCTTCTGCGGGTGCGCCCGTTCACCCGTTCACCCCTGCGTTTCCAAGTAGACGGTGCGGGCCGAGCGCGCCAGCTCGTCCGAGGACTCGGTCCCGACGACGCGGCCGCGCTGCATGAGATACGCGCGCCCGCAGATGCGCGCCGCGAGCCGCAAGTTCTGCTCGACGAGCAGGATCGTCACGCCGCGCTCGGCCAGCCGCGCGAGCACACCGAAGATCTCGGCGCGCACTTTGGGCGCCAGCCCGAGGCTCGGCTCGTCCAGGAGAAGCAACTCGGGCTTCGCCATCAGCGCGCGCCCGACGGCGACCATCTGCTGCTCGCCGCCGGAAAGCGACCCGGCGGTGGCGTCGCGATAGCGCACCAGCGGCGGAAACAGCGCGAAGACGTCGGCGAGATCCGCGTTGAGCTCGGCGCGCTTCGCGGGGCGTGCGTACGCCCCCAGCAGCAGGTTCTCGCGCACGGTGAGCGGCGCGAAGATGCCTCGCCGCTCGGGACAGAGCGCGACCCGGCGCGCGGCGAGCTTGTCGGGCGGCGTGCCCGTCACGTCGGCGCCGTTGATCCGCACGCGCCCCGACTTCGGGGGGATCAGCCCGGTGATCGATCCGACCAGCGTCGTCTTCCCGGCGCCGTTCGGCCCGACGATCGCGACCGTCTCGCCGCGCTGCACCGTCAAGCTGACGTCCCACAAGATCTGCACGCGCCCGCGAATCGTCGAGACGTTCTCGACGTCAAGCACGGGTGTGCCCGCCATCGTCGTCATCCTGACCTTGTCGAAGGACGAAGCGTCATTCGAGCTCGTCTCCGATGTACGCGTCGACCACCAGCGGGTCCGCCGCGACGGCTTGCGGCGCGCCTTCGGCGATCTTGCGGCCGTGGTCGAGCACGACGACGCGGTCGGCGACCGCGAGCAGCTCGCCGACGGCGTGCTCGACGAGCAGCACCGCGACACCGTTCGCGCGCGCGCTGCGAATCGACGCCAGCACCGCCTCGATCTCGTCGGGATTCAAACCGGAGAGAGGCTCGTCGAGGAGCAGCACGGCGGGTGCGACCGCGAGCGCGCGCGCGAGCTCGAGCAGCCGTTCTTCGCCGAACGCGAGCGACTCCGTCGGGCGATCTGCCATCGCGGCGATCCCGGCTTGCTCGAGGAGGGCGCCGGCGCGCTCGCGCAGCGCCGCGTCGTGCCGGCGGCTTTCGCGAACGCCGAGCCCGCACGGGATCAGCTCGCGCGGCGCGGCCGGCGGATACGTTCCGCCGGCGTCGAGCGCGGCCAGCGCCACTTCGACGCTCTCGCGCACGCTGAGCCCCCAGAACATCACCGGCGTTTGAAACGTGCGCGTCACGCCGAGCGCGGCGACGGCGTCGACGTCGCGCCCGGTGAGCCGCGTCTCGCCGAGCAGCACTTCCCCGGCGGTCGGCTTCTGCACGCCGCTGATCACGTTGAAGAGCGTCGTCTTGCCGGCTCCGTTGGGGCCCATCACGCCGAGCACCTCGCCACCGCGCGCGTCGAACGTCACCTCGTCGACCGCGACGACACCGCCGAAGCGCACCGTCACGTTGCGCACCGCGAGCGCCGCGGCGCCGGCGACGACCGCGCTCACGCGCGCCGCACCGCGCGCCCGAGCAGTCCTTGCGGGCGCAGCACCAGCACGAGCACGAGAATCAAAAAGCCGACCCCTTCTTCCCAGCCGGTCGACGTCAAGCCTCCGGCGACTTTCTCGACGATCCCGAGCACGAAGCCGCCCAGCAGCGCGCCCGGCAAGCTGTCGAGGCCGCCGAGCACTGCGGCGACGAAGCCCGCGAGCCCGAGCGAGAGCCCCATGTCGTACGTCGCGCTGGTGATCGGCGCGATCACCACGCCGCCGAGTCCGCCGATCGCCGCCGCCGCGACGAAGCTCCAGAATGCGAACGTGCGCAGCGGGATCCCGAACGTCGAGGCGATCGGCGGGTTCGCGACCGCCGCGCGCACCGCCGTTCCGGCGTACGTGTGCCGGAAGAACACGTAGAGCGCGCCGAACACGAGCACGTCGGTCAGCAGCACCCACAGCGCTTGCGGCGGCAGCACGCCGCCGAACACGGAGACCGCGCTGCCACCGCTGAACGCGTTCAGGCTCAGCGGGTTCGTGCCCCACACGAACAAGCCGAGCCCGCGCAGCGCGACGTCGAGCCCGAGCGTGATGAAGATCAGCGTGACGCCGCTCGCCGCGCGCGCCGGCCGGATCGCGAGCAGATAGCACAGCCCGCCGGCGGCCGCCACGACGACGACGGCGATGCCGGCCGCGGCGAGCACCGGCATCCCGCCGCTCGCGAGCGATGCAGCCGTCATCGCGCCGAGCATCGCGAACTCGCCCTGCGCGAAGTTGATCAATCCGGTCACTTGATAGATCAGCACGAAGCCCGCGGCGATCAGCGCGTAGATCGCGCCGGCGACGACGCCGGCGAGCACGTATTGCCAGACTTCCTGCGCGATCACGTACCGCGCGCCTCGCCCAAGCGGCCGGCCAGCCCGCGCGGCAAGAAGATCAGCATCGCAATCAGGATGACGCCGAAGAAGAACGACTGCACGTCGCCGCGCGCGCTCGGCACCACGAGCGGCACGGCCGTTTGCAAGATCTGCCGCAGCGCCACGACCACCGCGGCGCCGATCACCGCGCCCGACAAGCTGCGGATCCCGCCGATCACCGACATCAGCACGAAATTGACCGAGAGCAAGAAGTCGAACGAGCTGGGGTCGATGTACGAGGCTTGCGAAGCGAAGACGGCGCCCGCGACGCCGGCGTACACCGCGCTCAGCACGAACGTCTGCCGCTTCAGCCGTTCCGCGTCGACGCCGAGCGCCTGCGCGCCGAGCTCGCCGGCCGAGATCGCGACCAGCGAGCGCCCGAAGCTCGAGCGCACCAAGTTCCCCGCGAACCACAGCCCGAGCGCAAGCAGCGCCCAGGCCAGAATCGCATACGCGCGCTGATCGAACGTATACGAGCCGAGCGCGAAGCCCGGGATGTCCTTGAACCCGGACGAGCCTCCGATGAACTCCCACTGGTTGAAGACGACGTTGATGACGATGCCCAGCGCGAGCGTCGCGAGCGCGAGCAAGTTCTCACGCAAGCGCAGCGCGACGAAGCTCAGCACGTAGGCGGCCAGCGCCGCGGCGAGCGCGCCGGCGAGCGTGCCGAGCCAGGGCGAGACCGGCCACGGCGTGCCGAGCGTCTTCACCGCCAGCGCGGCCGACGCGTACGCGCCGATCCCGAAGAACGCCGCTTGCCCGAGCGAGACTTGTCCGGCGTAGCCCATGAAGAGGTTGAGCCCGATCGCGACCAGCGCGTAGAGCGCGATCAGCGTCAGCAGCCCCGTGTAGTACGAGGGCAGAAACCAGACGAGCGCGGCGACGAGCGCGAGCAGCACGAGTCCGATTCGGCCGTACAACGAGTCCCTTTCCGGCGCGGCACGAGCGAGAGGAGAATGCGGTCCCCGTTCGGATTCTCACCGCACGATGGCTCAACTCCTTGTCACGGCACGTGGGCGCTGAGTACTTCGCGCCGCGACCGGCGACCGCGGCCGACGTCGACGTGCTGGTGCGCCACCGCGTGCGAATGTTCGCCGAGATGGGATTCACCAGCGACGACGGTTTCGCGGGACTCGCGGCGGCCTGCCGCGGATGGTTCGCCGACGCGCTCGCCGCCGGACGCTATCTCGGCTGGCTCGTCGCGCGCGCCGATGCGCCGAGCGAGATCGTCGCCGGCAGCGGACTGCTGTTGCACGAGTGGCCACCCGGGATTCGCGACCTCGGCACGACGCGCGCGTACGTCTTGAACGTCTACACCGAACCGCCGCACCGCGGCCACGGCCTCGCGACGCAGCTCACGCGTGCCGCAGTCGACGAAGCACGGAACCGTGGAATTCGTGTCGTCACGCTGCACGCCAGCGACGAAGGCGCGCCGATCTACCGCCGCCTCGGCTTCGAAGAAACCAATGAGATGCGGCTGCTGCTTTAGCATGACGAACTGGCAGGGCGCGTCGGAGCACGGTGCCAGCATGCTGGCATCACGCTGTGCGACGATTCGGGCATGATGCGTCGCCTTTTCTATCCCAAGAGACGAATGATTCTTATGTGCGACTTCGACCGCGGCGGTTTCATGCCGCCCGAGAGGGTGAAGCGTCGTCGCGTCGTCGTCTTGCGCATCTTCGGGCGCATCGCAATCGTCGTACCGCTGAGCGCGGCGCAGCCGCGGGAGCCTCAGCCGTACTACGCGTCGCTCGATCCGACGCGGTACTCTTCGATTACCGTCCCAGTTTGGGCAAAGGCGAATGCGATAACGCACGTGGCCTTCGAACGCCTCGACCGCGTCAGGCTCCGCGGTTACAATTACACCGAACTGCTGACGGCGGGAGACTTCAAACGAGTGCTGCTTGCGGTTGCGCATGCTACCGGCATCGTGCATCTTGACTGTTTTTCGACGACAGGTTATACTCGGAGCGTTCCCCGCGAGAGCGGGCTTGAGGGTTCCGTTTCGGCAGAACCCGGGGAGGACGGGAGGCAACGCCTCCCTTTTTCTTTGCTCGCGGAAGTAGGTGCGTCCGGCTCGTGTTCTTCGTTCGCCGCCGCCGCCGTCGTCTCTGGCACGAACCCGTGCGATTCTAGAAGGCCGATATCGTGGGACTTGACTGCTTCTCGAAGATGCGTTACTTTCGGCAAGTCCGCCGCGAACGCGGGCTCCTGGGTTCGGACGCGCTGGAACCCTGCGATGAAGGGAAGCGCCGCTTCCCTTTTTCTTTACCCGCGGATGTAGAGTGCGTCCGGCTCGTGTTCTTCGTTCTCGGCGCCGTCCGTCTCGCGCACGAGCGTGAACCCGTGCGATTCGTAGAAGCTGATCGCGTCGGTGTTGCGCTGGAACGTCCAGAGGCGCAGCGTTGCGTTCGAGTCCATCGCTTTGCGCAGGAGCGCGGTTCCGATGCGACGGCGCAGATGCTCGGGATGGACGTAGAGATGGTCCAGCCAGCCGTCGCGGAACGCGCAGAAACCGACCAGCACACCGTCGCGCTCGGCGACCCATACCTCGCATACCGGGAAGACGCGGTCGCGGAAGTACGCGCGGTCTTCTTCCGCCGTGTGCAAATCCGGCAGGTACGAGAGCTGCGCCTGCCGGCTGATCCGAAACAGCGCGGCGATCGCATCCGACTCTTCGGTGCGCGCGCGGCGGATCACGATGAGCTGCATCGTCCCGCAGGTTACCTCCGGCAGCATCGGAGACCTTGCACGGCGAAAGGCTTTGCGTGACCACCGCTTCGTCGCCGCGCCCGCTCGCTTGGAACCTGCGCGGCGTCTCGCTGATGGCGTTCGCGCACGGCGCGAGCGATCTGTACTCCGGAATCCTGCCCTTCGTGATCTTCTACGTCGTCACGCGGGCCGGGCTGCCCGCGTGGTGTCAGGGGACGCTCGCGTTCGCGTGGTATCTGACGAGCTCGATCGCGCAGCCGCTCGTCGGCGCTTACAGCGACCGGCGCGGCAAATGGTGGTTCTTGCCGGGGTCGGTCGCGCTCACCGCGATTGCGGTTTCCGCGACGCCGGCGGCGAACTCGCTCGGCGCGCTGGTCGCGCTCGTCGTCGCCGGGGGAATCGGCTCGGCGGTCATGCATCCGGAAGCCGGCCGGTATTCGGCGCTCCTCGGCGGAACGAAGCGTGCCTCGGCGATCTCGATCTTCCAGATCGGCGGACAGATCGGGTACGGCCTCGGTCCGCTCGTCGCCGCAGCACTGCTCGCGCATGCCGGCGGCGCGACGGTGTTGGCGATGTGCCTGCCCGGCGTCGCCGCAGCGCTCGCCGTCGCGACCGTGCTGCCGTCGTTCGCACGAGACGCCGACGCCGCCGCGCCGCGTCGCGCGCCGGCCGGCGAAGCGGTGCACCCGCGCGCCGACTACACGGCGCTCGCGTTGCTGATCGCGAGCACGGCGCTGCGATATCTCACCAACGCCTCGTTCGCCTTCTATTTGCCGAACCTGCTGACGGCGCGCGGCCTGCCCCTTACCGCGACCGGCGCCACCGTCACGGCGTTCCTGATCGCGGCTGCGATCGGGCTGTACGCCGGCGGCGCAAGCGCGGACCGCTTCGGTCACGCCCGGGTCGCCATCGCGGGGCTCGTCACGTCCGTTCCGCCGCTGCTGCTGGGGCTCGCGCTGCACGGGCCGCTCGCGATCGCGCTGCTGCTGCTCGGCAGCATGCTCATCTCGATGCAGAACGCGCCGGGCGTCGCACTGGCTCAGTCCCTTCTGCCGCGAAACCTCGGAACCGCGGTCGGCCTGATGAACGGCGTCGCGTTCGGGCTGGGCTCGCTCGGCGTCGCGCTCGTCGGCGTCGTCGTCACCCGCTCGGGGCCCGATGCCGCGCTCGCGCTGACGGCGTTCGCGCCGCTGCTCGCCGCCGTCGCCTACGCGATCGTCGCGCTGCGCATGCGATCAATGATCGTCATCCCCGTCACGTCGTCGTCGGGAAGGTGAACTCCGGGCCCGAGCGGGCTTCGGGCCAGCGGGCGGTGATCGTCTTCAGTCGCGTGTAGAAACGGACGCCTTCGGCGCCGTGGATCGCGTGGTCGCCGAAGAGCGAGCGCTTCCAGCCGCCGAAGGAGTGGAACGCCATCGGGACCGGGATCGGCACGTTGATTCCGACCATTCCGATCTGCACGCGGTGCGCGAACGTTCGCGCCGTGCCGCCGTCGCGGGTGAAGATCGCCACGCCGTTGCCGAACGGGTGCTCGTTGCACAGCCGCAGCGCTTCTTCCACCGTCTCAACGCGCACGATGCCGAGGACCGGACCGAAGATCTCGTCGCGATAAATCCTCATCCCCGGCGTGACGCGGTCGAAGACGCAGCCGCCGAGGAAAAACCCGTTTCCCCAATCGTCGCGCTTCGCGTCACGGCCGTCGACGACGAGCTGCGCGCCCTCCTCCACGCCAGCCTCGACGTACGAACGCACCTTCGCATAGTGCTCGCCGGTCACCAGCGGACCCATCTCGACGCCAGGCGCCGTGCCGGGCCCCACGCGCAGCGCGCGCACGCGCTCGCGCAGCTTCGCGATCACCGCGTCCGCGGTCTCCTCGCCGACGGCGACCGCGACCGAGATCGCCATGCAGCGCTCGCCGGCCGAGCCGAACGCCGCACCCATCAGCGCGTCGACCGCCTGATCCAGATCGGCGTCGGGCATCACGACGAGATGGTTCTTCGCGCCGCCCAGCGCCTGGACGCGCTTGCCGTGCTGCGTTCCGGTGCGATAGACGTACTCCGCGACCGGCGTCGAGCCGACGAAGCTCACCGCGGCGACACCGGGATGCGTCAGCAGCGCGTCGACCGCTTCGCGCTCGCCGTTGACGACGTTGAAGACGCCGTCCGGCAACCCCGCTTCGCGCAGCAGCTCCGCGAGCACGAGCGCCGGCGAGGGATCTTTCTCGCTCGGCTTGAGCACGAACGTGTTCCCGCACGCAAGCGCGATCGGAAACATCCACATCGGCACCATCGCCGGGAAGTTGAACGGCGTGATCCCCGCGCACACGCCGAGCGGCTGGCGCACCGCGTAGCTGTCGACGTCGCGCGCGACGTTCTCGGTGACGTCGCCTTTGAGCAGATGCGGGATCCCGCAGGCGAACTCGACCACTTCGAGCCCCCGCTGCACCTCGCCGCGCGCGTCGGCGAGCGTCTTGCCGTGCTCGGCGGTGATCAGCGCTGCGAGCCGTTCCAGCTCGCGCAGGATCAGCTCGCGGAACCGGAACAGCACCGCGGCGCGCCGCAGCGGCGGCGCCTCGGCCCACTCCGGCAGCGCCGCCCGCGCCGCCCGCACCGCCTCGTCGATCTCTTCGCGCGAAGCGAACGCGACCCGCCGCGCGAGCTCGCCCGTCGCCGGGTCGTACACGTCCCCGGACCGCCCGGACACGCCCTCGGCGGGCCGGCCTCCGATGAAATGGCCGAGCGTCACGAGCGGGATCGTCTCCATGAACGATGGTGCGCCCGGGCCGGGGGAGGAACCTCTCGGGTGGGGGTTGTAGGCCCGCGGACCTTTCCGTCACAGCAGGAGGGAACGCCCGGTGGAAGACATCGCGCGCCTTAGGAATGTCGCCGTCGTCGGACCGCACCATGCGGGGAAGACGACGCTGGTCGAAGCGCTGCTCGCGCACTGCGGGGCGATCCCCCGCCGAGGGTCCGTCCGCGACGGGACGACGACCACCGACTGCGAGCCCGAAGCGATCGGCCACCTCCAATCCGTCTGCGTCGGCTTCGCGCACACGACGTGCGGGCCGGTGGACCTCAATCTCGTCGACACGCCGGGATTCGTCGACTTCTTCGAGGAGACGAAAACCGTGCTGACCGCGGTGGACGCCGCGGTGATCGTCATCGACGCCGAACCCGATCGCGTCGCCCAAACGGCGGCGATCGTCGAGCACCTGGAGATGCGCAAAACGCCGCATCTCTTTTTTGTGAACAAGCTCGACCGGCCGGGCGCGAACTTCGAGGCGACGCTCGCCGCGCTGCGCGAGGCGTACGGCCCGCACGTCGTGGCGACGCAGCTTCCGCTCGGCGTCGGCGAACGCTTCGCCGGCTACGTCGACCTCGCGCACGGCACCGCCTTCGGCCTGAACGGCGAGCAGAGCGACGTCCCCGACAACCTGCTCTCCACCGTCGCGGCGCAGCGCACGATCTTGCTCGAAGCGCTCGCGGACTTCGACGACACGCTGATGGAAGAGCTGCTCGACGGCAAAGATCCCTCACAGGACGAGATCGACCGCGACCTGTGCGAGGACTGCTCGCACGATCAGATCATCCCGGTGCTGGTCGGCAGCGCGGAAAAGAACGCCGGCGTCTCCGGGCTCGTCGACGCGATCGCGCGCCTCTTTCCCTCGCCCGCGACCGAGCCGCGCACGGATCTCGACGGCCGCCCGGTCGTCCCGCGCGCCGACGGTCCCGTCGTCGCGCAAGTGTGCAAGACGATCGTCCACCAGCAACAAGGGAAGTTGTCGGTGGTGCGCGTCTTCACCGGCACGATCACACCCTCGACGCCGCTGGTGAACGCGTCGCGCGGGAACGCGTCGATTCGGCTGTCGGGGATCGCGCGACTGTTCGGCAAGCGCCAGGAGCCGGTGACGTCGGCTGGGCCCGGCTCGATCGTCTCGCTGGCGCGGCTCGAGGGCGTCGGCACCGGCGACACGCTCGCCTCGCCGAACGCCGGCGTCGTCATGCCGACGGTGCCGCTGGCCGAACCGCTCTTCGCGGTCGCGATCGCACCGGCGCAGCGGCTCGACGAAGCCAAGCTCTCACAGGCGCTCGGACGGTTGATCGACGAGGACCCGGCGTTGCGCGTCGCGCGCGCCGAGTTCACCAACGAGCTGCAGCTGCTCGGCAGCGGCGAGACGCACGTCTCGACCGCGACCGAACGCCTGGCCCGCAAGTTCAACGTGGACGTCAAGACGCATCCGCCCGCAATCGCGTACCGCGAGACGATTCAGAGCGGGACGGAGATCCATTCGCGCTACAAGCACCAGACCGGCGGGCACGGACAGTTCGCCGACGTGTGGCTGCGGTTCGAGCCGCTCGCGCGCGGCAGCGGGGTCTCGTTCAGCGAGAAGATCGTCGGCGGCGTCGTGCCGCGGCAGTTCTTCCCGGCGGTCGAGAAAGGGGTGCGCGAAGCGCTCGCTTCCGGCGGCCCGCACGGCTTCCCGGTGACCGACCTGCACGTCACGCTGTTCGACGGCGCGTTCCACGACGTCGACTCGAGCGAAGCTTCGTTCAAGACCGCCTCGGGAATGGGGGTGCGGGACGCGCTGCACAAGCTCGGCACGGTCGTGCTCGAGCCGCTGATGCGCGTCGAGACGCTCGTGCCGTCGACGTTCCTTTCAGCCGCCGTGTCGCAGATCACGGCGAAGCGCGGCCAGATTCTCGGCTTCGAAGGCGCCGACAAGCAAGGCTGGGACCGCATCGTCGCGCTCGTTCCGCAAGCGGAGCTGTCGCGCTACGCGACCGAGTTGCGCACCGCGAGCTCCGGGCTCGGCACGTACTCGGCGCGCCACGAGCGCTTCGAGGTCGCGCCCGAACGCGCGGTGGTCGCTCCGGCGTAGCGAGCGCTCTTCCCGTCAGGCTGAGCTTGTCGAAGCACGCTCCTTCGACAAGCTCAGGATGACATAGGTAGCGAGCGGCTTTTCGTTCTCAGCAAAGTCACAGCACCGACGACGTACCTCCTTCGTTGTGTCGGCAACCGAGCGCGTTGAACCGCGCTTCGGGGTACAAACGAGCCGTTATCTTTCTCATCGCGCGCCGTAACCAGGAGGTAGTCGTGCGCATCAGCCCTCGTCCCGTGCGCCTCGCCCGCGCACTTTGTGTCGTCTCCGTGCTCGCTCTCGCCGCCTGCGGCGGCGGCGGAAGCACCGGAACAAACGGAATTCCGAATCCCGGCAGCAATCAAATCTGCGATGCGAACTCGCAAGGCTTGCAGCTCGCACGTCCCGGACCAGGCCAAGGCGGCGTCTCGAGCGGAACGAACACGATCGAGATCGTCGACAACGGCAACAGCGATCAGCTCTTCCAGAGCTATCAGCAGTTCGATTTGGACGTCATCGACCAGCAAAGCGGTCAGGTGATCGTAACCGGCCCGCTCAATCTCGTCTCGGATCCGTCCGGACCTCATCCGTATCAGTCCGATTACTACTATTCCGGCACGCTCCAAGGCAGTCTCATCCCGGGGCGGTTCTACAACGTCTACCTCAACGCACCGAACACGAATTGCACCCAGGGCCTGGTCGGCTCGTTCTCGACCTAAACTCCCCGTCACACCTCGCGGACGCGCTGCGCGAACGACGCCAGCGCGTCCGCCGTTTGTTGCGGCGCCTCGAGCAGGGGCATATGGCCTACGCGCTGCAATTCGACGAACTCCGCGCGCATCGCCGCAGCGGTTTGGCGCAGCGTCTCCGGCTTGAGGTAGGCGTCTTCTCCTCCCGCGAGGATCAGCGCGGGAACTCGAATGTCTTCGAGCAGGTCGTGCGAGTCTAGGCGCTCTTTCATGCCGCGCACCAGCTCCGCCGCGCCGCGGGGATCCTGCCGCAGCATGATCGCGCGCGCGCGTTCGACCAGCTCGGGGCGTTCGCGGTAGACGTGCGGCGCGAAGTACTTCGGCAGATAGCTCTCCACCGCAGCGTCCATCGTCCCTTCCGTCTCGAGTCGGCGCGCGAGCTCTTCGCGGCTCGCGGCGAGCGCGCGCTGCGCCGGATCGGCATTCGGGTTGTTGGACGCGTCGGCCGCGACGTGGCTCGCGATGAGCGCGAGCCCCGCGACGCGCTCGGCGTACATGCGGAAAAACGCCAGCGCGACGTAGCCGCCGATCGAATGGCCGGCGAACGCGGCGCGCTCCACGTGGAGCGCGTCGAGCAGCCCGGCGACGTCGCCGGCGAGGACTTCCATCAGCGCGGGACCGTCGCTCGGCTCCGATTCCCCGCACCCGCGCAGGTCGACGCGGATCGCGCGCGCGCCGGCAGCGGAGAGCGCGGGCAGCTGCTCGTCCCAGATGCTGCGGTCCAGCGGAAAGCCGTGCAGCAGAACGAGGGGCACACCGGGGCCGCCGGAGTCGTCGTAGCCGATCCGGCGGCCGTCGATCGTCGCGATCATCGCGGTGCTAGAAGTCGCTTTGCTTGAGGTTCGCCGAGGTGTTCACGTCGGTGAAGTCCTCGGTTTCGACCACCTGGTCGCCTTCGTACGTGAGCCGGCGCGCCGGCAGATGCGTCGCCCGAGACAACAGCACGACGCACTTCGTCGCGCCCGCGTCGTCCTTGCACGGATAGCTGACCGTGTCGTACGCCGTTCCGTTCACCGTCTCTTCGCCGTTGGTCACCGATGAGGCAGCCTTGATGCCGTCGGCGACGCTCTCGAACGAGCCCATGTCGATCGTGTGCCCGCGCAGGTCGACCGCGCGGCCGTCGTGGATCGAGACGTTCAGGTGGATCCCGCTGAGAATGCCGCCCTGGTGCCCGCTCACGGTGTCGCCGCCTTTCCACACCGCGCCGCCGCCGCGGCCGGGGCCGCCGGTGATGTCGATCCTCGCGAAGTGCGGCTTGAGGTAGGCGTAGTGATAGGTGCGGTCCTGGACGTCGGTGCCCTTCGTCATGTGGACCTTGATGTTCGCGGTGTAGCTCGGGACCTTCGCCCAAGCATCGAGAAAGGCCGCGGCCGCGCCGCTCGGCGCCGCGCCCAAAAGCGCGACGCCGAGGATCACGGCGGCGGCGGAGGCCGTCGCGTGCTTCATAGTGGTTTCCGGATAACGCTGAAGCCCGAGACGCCGTTCCCCGGTGCGAACGGATCGTTCGCGTAAACCGCGCCGACGTTGACTTGCGGGATGCCGAGACCGTACGAGGTGTCGAGCTGCGCGATGAACGCGTTGGCGATCAGCGCGTAGCCCGTGTTCGAGGGGTGCAAGCCGTCCAAGCTCGTCAGACCACCCCGATAGACCGTGCTGCAGCACTTCGGCGGGTTGATCGGCACGCCGCCGGCGGCCGAAATCTGCGCGAAGAGCGCGTGGATGTCGACCAGCGCCGCGTGGGTGTCGGACGCTGCCTGCCCGATCGCGGCGTTGTAGGCGGCATTGAGCTGCTTCACGTTGTTCGCGACCGCGTCGGCGACGAAGTCGCCGCTGCCGAGGGCCGGCGCGACCGGCGCGGCGTGCGCCGGAATTTGCGCGGCGGCCGCCTGCAGCGTCTTGAACAGCGCGTTGATGGTGAAGTAGCCGTTCGGGCCGAGTCCCGCCTGCGCGGTCTCCTGCGCGGCGTACGCCGTCGAATACTGCGTCGCGATCGCGTTCGCGATCGGCGCCGGCACGTTGTTCGGTGGAGCTTGGAGGATGCCCGAGATGTACGCCTGCAGCGTCGGCTGGTACGCCGGCTGCGGGATGAACGTCGAGGCGCCCATCACGTCGACCAAGTTCGCCACCGCGACCTTCGCGCCGGAGCCTTGGAGCTTGCGGATGATCGCCACCGTGTCGTCGTGCATCGACTGCGGCGCGGTGACCGGTGCCGCGCCGCCCGAGAACGCGACCTTGAGCAAGTCGTTCGAGCCGAGCCACACCGTCGCGACCTGCGCGTGCAGCGACGCGGCGGCGTCGACCTGGGTGACGCCTTGCCCGAAACCGGCGAGGATCGGCCAGAAGTTCTGGCTCTCGCCGTTGACCAGCGCGTTCAGCTGCACGAACTGCGCGGGCGCGTTTTGGCCGTTGATCGTGCAGTCACCGATCGGCCCGACCATGAACAGCGCTTCGTGCACGGTCTGGCCCGGGATTCCGACGTCCCACGGGTTCAGGTTCGGGTTCTCACGCAGCGAGAGCGCGGTGCCGAAGGTGTTCGCCGGCAGTTGGTGGGGATCGCACGTGTTCGAGATCGGCGCCGGGAAGATGTGGGTCTGCGTCGGTGCGAGCAGCCCGCCGATCCCCGGCGGCACCATGAGCGGGAGCGGCGACTTCGTCGGGTCGCTCATCGTCGCGGGGCCGACGCCGTTGGCCTGTTGCCAGAGCAGCGAGAAGAACCCGTTCTCTTGCGTTTGCGGTACGCCGACCGGCGGCGGCGCGACCAGACCGACGCCCGGAATGTTCCCGAGCGGACCGGTCATCGGTGCGCCGGTGAGGCCACCGGACTGCACGCCCGCGGTCAAGCTGTCGCCGACACCGGCGATCGTGAGCTTCTGCGCCGGCGCCACCGAACCGGGATTTCCGGCCGGCGGGACGACGTTGATCTGCGAGGTCGAACCGCCGCCGGTGCAGGCGGCGAGCACGACGGCGGCGCCGAGCGCCGCGGTAGCGAGGCGAAGGCGCGCGCTCACAGCGGGATCACCGTCGGCGACCCGAAGCCGAACTGCACCTGGACTTCGGCGGCGTGGAGTCCGGCGAACTGCGGCGCGATCTGGTTTTGACGACACGGAAGCCGTTGGCATGTCAAGCTGACGATCCCCCATTGATGGTTGTAGTTCGTCGCGCCGCCTTCGAGGACGGTCATCTGCACGAACGTCTGTTTCGTGAAATGGTGCGAGAGCCCGTAGATCAAGGAGGGAGTGTATTCAGGATAGGGATCGACGGGATTGTACTGGACCAGGCGCGAGGGCTGGACGAAGAACGTCGTCGCCCGGTTCGCGCGGTACTCCAGGTAGCCCAGCATGAAGAGCTGAGCGTGGTTCGTCTGGTTCACGCCGCCGCGGTGGACGAGCCACTGCGGCGCGGCGGTGAAGGTGCCGAACATCCGCGGCGTGGCGAGAAACGGCAGCGTCACGGCGAGCAGATACTCCTGCTCGGTGCGCAGCTTCACCGTGGTCGGGAACCCGTTGTACTCGATGAGCTGGTCGTCGGAGTGCCCGCCGATCGTGGCGGTGTGCGCCAGATACGTCGGCGTGATCACGATCGGCAGCTTGTTCGCGATCAGGAACAGGTTCTGCAGGCCGACCTGCAAGATCTTGTCCTTGGTCGTCGCGTCGACGACCCCGGTGTTCACCGTGCCGAGCGAGGCGCCCGGGAGGTTGCTGCCGGGGCCGGTGAAGCCTTGCAGGTAGAACGGAACGTTCACGTTGCTGAAGCCGACCGGAACCTGCTGGATCTCGTAGTAGCCCGCGGTGAGGCGCTGCGTCCGCGAGAAGGCGTAGCCGAAGCCCGCGTCCACCCCGCCCGGGTCGCCGGCGTTGAAGCCGACGTTGCTCAGCGGGTACGCGAACGAGACGTCGACGTTGTAGGTGAAGCCCTGCGGGAGGCTCGGCCGGCGGAGCGGCGCCTGCGGCGTGCCGGGCGGATTCGCTTGCGCGACGTCCTTGGCGGCTTCGAGCTTCTGGTTCTCCTTGATGTCGTGCAGCGCACGTTGGAGCGAGGCGTTGGCGGGCGCGAGGAGACCGGCGTTGAGCGCATTTGCCTGCGACACGTCGGCGCGGGCGGACAACGGCGCGAACGCGAACGCGGCGCACACCGCGGCGCACGCGGCGGCCCAGACTCGTCTGTTCATCCCCGCCGCTTGTGCGATCCGCCGCGAGGTTCCTTCGTTTTCGCCGACGGCGCGAAGCGCGTCTCCTGCTCGCGCGGGGCAAAAGTTGCGCGCCGACGTGCATTAGTGGTATAACCTATGCAACTAGCCGGCGGTCGCCCCGCCGGATCTCCGCGCGTCCGTCGGGTACCGCGGACGCGGAAAGGAACGGTAGCACTACCGAATGGCCGCAAAGAAGGCTGCGTCGAAACGCAAATCGACGCGGAAGAAATACACGCGGAAATCCGCCGCCAAGAAGACGACGGGCCGCAAGAAGACCTACCGCAAGAAGGCCGCCGCCAAGAAGACCGGCGGGCGCAAAAAGGGCTACGCCCGCAAGAAAAAGGCGACCGGCGGGCGCAAAAAGGGCTACGGCCGCAAGAAGACCGGTGGCCGCGGGCGCAAGAAGGGCGGCGCGAAGAAAGTCGTTCGCAAAGCTGGAGCGCGCAAGACTCGCCGCCGGAAGGCCGGCGGCCGCAAGAAGGCCGCGGCGACCTAAGCCGCAGCCGATCCCAGGGACGCAGCGCGTCGCGAGGCAACTCGCGGCGCGCTTCTTCTTTTATGCGTAGCCGCGCCAGCGGCGCAGCTCGCCGGTCCCGCGCTCGAGAACCTCGCGTGCGGCGCGCAGCTCGGCGTCCGCAGCCGGGCCGGGAACGAGGATGCGCTGCGCTTCGCGCGGCTCGACCTTGAGCATCCCGCCTCCGAGGGGATGGCCTTCGACCTCGCAGCTCAACCGCGAGAGCGCGGACTCGAACCCCTGCTGCAGCGCCCGAAACGAGGTCGTCCCCTTCATCCGCACGACGTGGACCGAGTTCGTGGCGACACAGCGCGCGGCGTTCCGGACGATCCGCACGCGCTCGCCGCTCATGTAGGTTAGAAACCCGTCCGGAACGCGGACGTCCGGAACGGCGTACCACGGCTCGCGCGCGCGACATTTGTACGCCTGGCGCGCCCGCTCGCCGAGCGGTGAGTCGAGATACGAGCGCACGGCGTTCGGCAGCCGCCGCTCGTCGCGCGCGATGCGCAAGAGCAGCACCGGCTCGTCGGCGTCGAGCCAAGACTTCACGTGGCGATGCGTAACCGACGGCGCCGCCGGCAGTGATCCGCCGCGCCGAACGGCGACGCGCAGAAAGCATCCCGGGATGCGCATGCGGCGCGCCTCGGAGGGGCGCACGTGAAAGAAACCGTTCGCGCCGCTGACGTAGCCGATCCCGACCGTGGCGAGCGATCCGAGCCGGTGGACGGCTTCGCTCCCTTCGAAATGCTCGTACACCTCGCGCACGTCGCCCGGCAGAAGCCAGCGCCGCAGCCGGCCGCGCGAACGGCGGAGCGACGCCAGCGGAATGCGGTGCTGCGGCGCCGGCGGTTCACGACTCGGCGCGAATGCGTCGTGCAGCGAGAGCTCGACCTCGCCGGTGCGTCCGCCGTAGCCCGACGCGTAGAGCAGCCACGCGTCCGCGGAAAGCGCCGCAAAGAGTTTTTCGCGCACCGCGACGACCGCGACGCGTTCGAACTTCGCGCACAGCGCTTCGAGCAACGGTGCGGCGTACGAGGCGTGGCCGATCTCGGCCGGTACGACGAATGCGAGCCGGCCGCCGGGCTCGAGCAGCAGCGAGGATGCCGCGATGAACGGCGCCCATGACGAGGTCACTTCCGGCAACACGGCGCCGAACGCGGCCGACTGCTTCAACGCGCGCGCGCGCATCGCGCCCGAGAAGCCTTGATAGCGGATGAACGGCGGGTTTCCGACGATCGCTTCGAAGCGTTCGTGCGTCTGCGCAGCCCACGCGAAGAAATCGGCCTCATGAACCAGCGCGGCCGGCGCGCGCCCGCGCGCTGCCGCCGCATGCACAGCGTCGAGCTCAATGCCCACAGCGCACTCGTGCGCGCTCAGAAACTCGCCGTCGCCGCAAGCCGGATCCAGCACGCGGTCTTCGTCGCGGCGCACCGCCCACCGCACCAACGTCTTTGCGACTGCCTCCGGCGTGAAGAACTGGCCGAGCTGCTTTCGTTTCGACATCGGTTTCCGAGCACGAAACTTCGGCGGTTGCTGCGGCAGCCATTGTACGGTGCAGCCATAGGGCCTGCGCCCTCTAGCCTACCCTGCCGCTCGGGGCACGCATTTATTTGGGCTCGGCCCTATTGACTTTATATCAAAGTATTGATATAAGAAGTTAGACCTCAAGGTCAGCCAGCCCAGACAGACAGGAGTCCCCCACCATGCCGCTCTTCACCGCCCCCCTCCTCACCGGCATCGCCGGCGCCCTGACCATCGCTTCCGCCACCCCTGCCGCCCCCGCGAGCTCGGTCGGCGTCTACACGACCCTGCCGGTCGCCGTCGCCGCCTGCGAGCAGTCCAGCCTCAGCCTCAACCCGTCGCTGGAAGGCCCGGCCGTCGCGCTGCAGCTCGACAACCTGCGCATCTCGTTCGTCAACCGCGCCTCGCTCAAGGCGACCGACGTTCGCTTCGCCGTCAGCACGCCCAGCGGAACGCAGACGATCGAGGACGTCGGCTCGTTCGCTCCGGGCGCGCAGATCACGCACAACTTCGCGCCGGCCCGCACCGGTCTGAACTTCTCCGACCCCGCCAAGTGCGCGGTGCAGTCGGTCACGTTCAGCGACGGTTCGACCTGGCAGCCGTCCTGACACCTGAAATGGTCGCCGCGGCCGCTGGGGAACCAGCGGCCATGGCCGACTCGTCCGACGCCCTGAGCCGCTTGGAAGAGCTGAGCGTCTCAGGCCACCTGCTCTCGAAGCTCAAGCACGCCCAAGCAGCCTCGCGCGCCGCGCTCGAAAGCGAGTTCGCCCGCATCGGGATCACGATCCCGCAGTTCCTCGCCCTCGCGAACGTCGACGAGAACGACGACATCTCCAGCGCCGAGTTGGCGCGCAAAAGCTACTGCTCGCCGCAAGCGATGATCACGATCGTCGCGCGGCTCGAAGCCGCCGGGCTCGTCAGCCGCGCGCCTGCGGCCGGCGGAGGGCGTTCGCTCGTCATGCGGCTCACGCCGAAAGGTACCGAGCTGCTCCGCTCCGCCCGCGCGCACGCGTACGCCATCGAGCGCTTCATCTTGGACCGGCTCGGCAACGCGCAGTACCTTGCGTTGCTCGACGCGCTCGACCGCGTCACGGCCGCGCTCTCCGAAGGCGCGACCGTCACCAAGACGACGCCGTGGGACGCGTACCTCGAGAACGCTCCGGCCGTTCTGGAGCCCGAACGAACGCCGCAGCGCGCGCGCAAGCGCGCCTGAGCTTCAGCTCAGCAGCTTCTTCAAGAACGCGTCGTGCTTGTACGACGACGAGCCGCCGAACTTCACCACCACCGCATCCGCCGACGGAACGACGTACATCGCCTGTCCGCCGGAACCGCTCGCATAGACGACGTCCGGCGCCTGTGGCAGCGGGCTGAGCCACCAGCACAATCCGTAGCGCGGGTTCGCCGGCGAGCCGCTGAAGCAGCGGGCGAGTCCCTCCGGCGGGACGATCGTCTTCTTCTTCCACGCGCCGCAACCGCGCACGAGCAGGCCGAACTTCAGCCACTCGCGCGCGGCCAAGAACGCGCCGGTCGGAAGCGGCTGCGTTCCGTCCTTCAGCAAGCGCCACGAACCGGCGCGCAATCCGATCGGATCGAGGATGCGCTCGCGCAAGAACGCGTGCGGCGTGAGCGCGCGCGGCGCCAGCTTCTGCGCCAGCACCGCGCCGAAGACTTGGAGCGGAATCCCGCCGTAGGTGAACTTCTCGCCGGGCTCGTCTTTCAGCTCGACTGCCAGCGCTTTGGCGTACTCCGGAACCGCTGCGCCCAGCCCGCCGAAACCGATCCCGCTGGTGAGCTGCAGCAGCTGGCGCAGCGTCACGCGCGCCTTCGCGCCCTCCGCCCACGACGCGATCGTGCGCGCAACCGGCTCGTCCAGCTGGAGCAGCCCGTCGTGCTGCGCCGCGACCGCGAGCACGCCCCAAAAGCTTTTCGTCCCGCTGTAGAGCGCGTGTGGTTTCTCTTCATGGTAACCGCCGCCGTAGCGCTCGAGGACGATCTGCTCGCCGCGCTGCACGAGGAGCGCGTGCAACTGGTGCTTCTCCGCGTACGCGAGCGCCGCTTCGAGGTTCAGCGCGGCGGCGGGCTGGCGGCTCGTCAGAGCGGACGCCGCGGCAGCGAGCCGCTCGCCGGCACGGTCGTAAACGTGACGTTCTCCGTAACGACGACCGTCGAGGTCAACGTACCGAGATCCAGCTGGCCCGGCTGGCCCGGGAAGAATTCCGTCGGTCCGGGACAGCCGCCGAACTCCGAAACCGCGGCGACGCCCTCGACGGTGACGCCGGTGAGCGCTGCGAGCGCCTGCGCTTTGCGGCGTGCGTCGGCGATCGCCGCGGAGCGCGCGTCTTGCTCGTGCGGAGCACACGCGTCGCTCGGGACGGAAAACGTCACGCCCTCGAGCGTCGTGCCGGGATGCGCGAACATGTACGCGGCCGCCGCGCGCCCCAGGCTTTCGAGCTTCGCGCGCGAGACGTCGCGGACGGTCCCGCGCAACGTCGTCGACCCGTTGCCGTAGAGCTGCGAGCCCGTCGGACCGACCACGGGGTTCTCGACGCCCGCCGCGCGCAGCGCCGCGACCACCGCGGCCTCGTCCGCGTTGCCGCGCGCTTGCGCCACGAACTGGGCGTCCTTCACCGGAAACCGCACCGCGCCGCGCCCCTGGACGCTGATTCCCGTCGTCGCGGAGGGCGCGCCGGGGCCGTTCCGCGGCACGTTGACCTGCGCGCTCGCGGCGAGCGGCAGCAGCACGAGCCCGAGAACGGCGATTCGCTTCAGCATGGCCATACGTGTTCGTCGCGGGCCCCGGCGTTCCGGTTCATCGCGGGCGCTATTCGAGCTGCGACTCCGCGAGGTCGAGATCCCATTGCAGCTGGCGGAAGAGATCGTCGGTGAGCGCGCCGGCGCGGCGCAGCTCCTGCAGGGCGCGCTGTTGCGCCTCGAACGCCTCGCGGCGCAGCCGGGCTTCGATCGCGTGCTGCTGCGCGTCGTCGTCCGGCTCGGCGCCGTCGGCGTGGGCGGTGAAGTGCGCCGCTTGCAGCTCGTAGTGCGCGTGCAGGCGTCCGGCGATCTCCCACTCCGCCGGCGAGGCGAACGAAGGCTCCAGGCTGCGCAGGTGCGCGCGGACCGCGTCGGCGAGCTGGACGCGCGCGGCCGCGAGCGTTTTTCCTTCATCGTCGGCGCCGTGCACGCCGAGCCGGCGAATGATCCACGGCAGCGCGAGCCCTTCGCCGACCAGCGTCACCACGATGACGACGAAGGTCACGAACAGGATCAGGTTGCGCTGCGGAAACGGCACGCCGGGCGCGATCGTCTGCGGCAGCGCGAGCGCGGCGGCGAGCGAGACGATCCCGCGCATCCCCGCCAAGCTGAGCACGAGCACCGACTGCCACGGCGGATCGGGACCTTCGCGCTCGCGAATCTTCGGCCACAGCTTGCGCCGGCCGTACGCCGCCGGAAACATCCACGCCACCCGCACCACGATGACGAGCAGCGCGATCGCAAGCGCCCAGCCGATCACCGTCGCGAGCGAGTACGGTTGGAGCGTGCGGACGATGCTGCGCAGCTGCAGTCCGATCAGCACGAACGCGGCGCCGTTGAAGACGAAGAACAGCAGGTTCCACGTGTACGCCGCGGCCAGCCGGGCGTCGGCGTCGAAGATCTGCGTCGACTTGCGGCTCAGGTAGATGCCGCCGGCCATCGCGGCGAGCACGCCGGAGGCGCCGATCGCGTCGGCCGGCACGTACAGCGCGAACGGCGTGACGAGCGAGATCGAGACCGAGATCAGCTCGTCGCCGAGCCCGGCCTTGCGAATCGCGACCGAGACCTTCGCGATCAGCCACGCGATCGCGAGCCCGACCGCGACGCCCACGATCACGACGTAGGCGAACTGCAGCGCGGCGGCGAGCAGCGAGAACGCGCCGGTCGCGACCGCGATCACCGCGAAGCGGTAGATCACCAGGCCCGTCGCGTCGTTGACCAGGCTCTCGCCGCTGATGATCGTCATCAGCGTGCGCGGCAGCGAGACCTCTTCGGCGATCGCGTCGGTCGCGACGGCGTCGGTCGGCGAGAGGATCGCGCCGAGCACGAAGCCGAGCGCGAGCGGGAAGCCCATCAGCCAGTGCGCGGCGTACGCGACGATCAGCGAGGTGAACGCGACCAGCCCGATCGCCAGCATGAAGATCGGCTGGTAGAAGCGTTTGAACCAGTGGTAGTCGGTCGTCCAGCCGTCGCCGAAGATCAGCGCCGGCAGAAACAGCAGAAAGACGAGGTCGGGGCGCAGCTCGATGGTCGGCACGCCGGGAATCAGCGCCAACACGATCCCGCCGGCGACGAAGACGACCGGATACGGGACGTGCAGCCGCTTCGCCAGCAGCGCGAGCGCGACGATCGCGGCCAGGATCGAGACCAGCAGCACGCCGCTCACGTCTCGCGCACCTGCGGCTGCGTGAGCGCGACGAACAGCACGACGAGCGTCGCGACGACTCCGGCGAGCACGAGCGTCCAGCGCAGCTCGAGCAGCGTCGCCAGCGATCCCACCAGCAGCGAGCCGAGCGGAACCAGGCCGAGCAGAATCATCGAGTAGACCGAGACCGCGCGCCCGCGCATCTCGTCGGGCGCGAGCGTCTGCAGCATGATGTTCGAGGAGCCGATGAAGCTCATCGTTCCAAGCCCCGTCGCGGTGAGGATCACCGCCGCGAGCCCGAAGTGCGAGGTCAGCCCGAGCGCCGCGACGCCGAGCGAGGCGCAGACGGCCGACACGAGCCAGATCGTTCCGCGCCGCGAGCCTCCCGTCGCCGCGGTGAAGAACGCGCCCGCGATCGCGCCGACTCCGCCGGCCGCCATCAGCAAGCCGAGCCCTTTCGCACCGGTGTGCACGACGTGCACGGCGTAGGCCGGCAGCAGAAAGTTGTACGGCCGCACCGTCAGCGAGGTGACGACGAGCAACAGCACGACCCAGCGCAGCACCGGGTGTCCGATCAGGAACCGCACGCCTTCCAGAACCGCGGCGAACACGTTTCCGCGGCGCTTGCTCGAGGGCGGTGCCGGCTTCATGAAAGCCAACGCGACGACGACCGCCAGCGTGGTGACCGCGTTGACCAAGAAGCACGGCGCGACCCCGATCGCCGCGATCAGCAGTCCGGCGAGCGGCGGGCCGACGACGCTCGGCGCGTTGAACGCCACCGAGTTCAAGCCGATCGCGCCGCCGACGTACTCGCGCGGCACCATCAGCGGAACCCAGCTCTGCCGGGCCGGAGCGTCGAACGACTGCGTCGCGGCCTGCAAGCCGCTGGTGATCATCAGCGTCCACAGCGGCGCGTGGTTCGTCGCGACCAGCCCGAAGAGCACGAACGAGAGCGCCGAGGTCGTGCCGTTGGTGATGAAGAGCACGAGCCGGCGCGGGTAGCGGTCGGCGACGACGCCGGCGAACGGCGAGAGCACCAAGACCGGGACGGCGCGCGCCGCGCCGATCAAGCCGATGTCGAGCGCACCGAGCCGCGCGTTCGGCGCCATCGCAGCGACGTAGAAGCCCAGCGCGGTGAACTGCATCCACGTCCCGAGGTTCGAGATGAGCAGCCCGGTCCACAGCAGGCTGAAATCTTTGAAACGGAACGGTCCGAGAAAGCCGGGGCGGCGATCGGGGATCCGTGGTTCGGCGATCACCCTCCGGCGGCGCGGACGGCGGTGACGACGATCTCGGCGCTGCCTTCGACGCCGAAGCGCGAGGTGTCGACCACGAGGTCGTAGTTGCGCGGGTCACCCCAGGTCACGCGGTAGCCTTCCCGCGCGTACGCGCGGCGCGCCTCGTCGATGCGCGCGACCTCCGCGCGCGCGGCGGCGAGGTCGACGCCGAGCGATTCGGCGACGTGCTCGGCGCGCCACGCCGGCGGCGCGTGCACGAAAACGCGCACCACGTCGGAGCGCTCGCGCAGGATCGCGCCGGCCATTCGCCCGACGATGACCGCGTTGCCACTCGCGGCTTCCTCGCGCACCGCTTCCTCGATCGCGCGCCGCGTCTCGGCGGGAACGTCGTCTTCGGCCGGCGGCTGCGCCGCCTCCGGGACGCCGCCGCTGAGCCCTTGCAGCACCCGCTCGCCGAATCCGCGCGGCCGTTCGGTCGCGGTCTGCACGACGTCGGCCGAGGTCCCGAGCCGCCACGCCGCGACGACCGGCAACTGCTCGTCGACCAGCCGGTAGCCGAGCTTTTCCGCCACCAGCCGCGACACCGCCAGCGCCGAAGCGCCGTACATCCGCGAGATCGTGACGATCATCGGCTCGGCTCTTCGCTGCCCGTCAGATTTCGACCGTTACGCCGAGCTCGACGCGGCGTTCCGCTTTGATGCGCAAGTCGTCGGGGAGCGGGCGCGCGTTGCGCTGCAGCGCGGTGTAGAGCTCACGGCGCCAGCCCGGCATGCCGTGCCCCAGCGCCGCCTCGATCTTTGGGTCGGCGTAGAAGAACGAGGTGTCGTCGCGGTCGAGATCGAGCCCGAACGCGTCGCACGAGCGCAGGATCGGGTCGATTCGCGGCGCCTCCATGTAGCCGAAGCGCGCGATGACGCGGATCAGGCGCAGCGAGAACCGCTCGACGGTGACGCGTTCGGCGTCGTCGACGTACGGCGTGCCGGCGCGCGCGATGTTCAGCACGACCATGCGCTCTTCGCGCGCGCGGTCGCGGATCCAGCGGTGGCGCGCGAGGAACGGAACGCCGCGCGGGTCGGGCGTCAGAAACACCATCGTGCCCTCTTCGGCCATCCCGGCCGGCAGCTTGTCGAGCACCTCTTCGATCGGAACCTGCTGCTCGGCGAGCGCCTTCGCGAGACACCGGCGGCCTTCGAGCCAGGTCAGGCTGATCAAAGTGAGCACAGCGCTGATCGAGATCGGGATCCAGCCGCCGTCGAGGAACTTCGGCAGCGAGGCGAGGACGAGGCTGCCGTCGACGCACACGAAGCCGGCGACGAGCAAGACCGAGAGGACGCGGTTCCAGCGCAGCGTGCGCGAGATCACGACGTAGAACGCGAGCGAGGTGCACAGCATCGTAAACCCGACCGCGAGGCCGTACGCCGAGGCGAGCCGGTCGCTCGAGCGGAACGAGACGACGAGCAACGCGCACCCGATCGCGAGCCAGCGGTTCACTGACGGCACGAAGACTTGGCCTTTGTAGAGGTGCGAGGTGTGCTGCACCAGGACTCGCGGTGCGAGGTTCAGCGCGATCGCCTGCTCGACGAGGGTGAACGTCCCCGAGATCAGCGCCTGCGAGGCGATCACCGTTGCGAGCGTCGCGAGCACCACCATCGGGATCAGCGTCCAGCCCGGCGCCAGCGCGTAGAACGGGCTGTCGAGCGCGCGCGGATCGCCGATCAGCCGCGCACCCTGGCCGAAGTAGTTGAGCACGAGCGCCGGAAAGACGAGCGCGTACCACGCGCTCACGATCGGCTTGCGGCCGAAGTGCGAGAGGTCGGCGTACAGCGCCTCCACGCCGGTCACCGCCAGGATCACCCCGCCGAGGATGGTGAAACCGGCCAAGCCGCCGCGCGTCATGAAGCGCAGCGCGTGGCGCGGATCGAGGCCGTAGAGCACCTCGGGATGGCGCACCAGCGCGAGCGCGCCGAGCACGCCGATCACGATGAACCACAGGATCATCACCGGGCCGAAGAGCCGCCCGACCTTCTCCGTCCCGCGGCTCTGCAACGCGAAGAGCACGATGATCACCGCGAGGGAGATCGGCACGATGTACGGCTGAAACGCGTTCGAGACGACGCCGATCCCTTCGACCGCCGAGATGATCGAGATCGCGGGCGTTATCACGCCGTCGCCGAAGAGCATCGACGCGCCGATCACCACGATCAGCGTCAAGCCGACGGGCCGGATCATCTTCGCGAACTGAGGCGGCGGCGAGGCGAGCGCGAGGAGCGCAAGGATCCCGCCCTCGCCGTCGTGGTCGACGCGCAGGATGAACGTGACGTACTTGACGCACACCACGATGACCAGCGCCCAGAACAGCAGCGAGCAGATGCCGAGCACGTCGGCCAGCTCGCCCTTCGACCCCGCGAGCCCGAGGCAGACCTTCAGCGTGTAGAGCGGGCTCGTCCCGATGTCGCCGAAGACGACTCCGATCGCGGCGACGATCAGGAGCAAAGGGGTCTTGGCGCGACGCTGCGTCACGCGCCTCTTGTGCCCCGTCGCGCCGGGAATCTCCCTCGGCCGGGATGCGAGCCCCGTTATACCGCCTCCGCCGGCGGGGCGACGATACCCAGCGCGACGGCGCGGGCGACGGCCCTGGCGCGCGAGTTCACGCCCAGCTTGCCGGTGATGCGGGCGACGTGCGTCTCGACGGTGCGCGCCGAGACGATCAGCCGTTGCGCGATCTCGCGGTTGGTCAAACCGGCCGCGAGCAGCTCCAGGATCTCGTGCTCGCGCGCGGTGAGCGGCTCGAGCGGCTCGTCGCGTTTCGCCGCGGCGCTCGCCGTGCGCCCGCGCAGGTGTGGCGCCGCGAGCCGCGCGACGAGCTGCGTCTCGTAACGCGGCCCGCCGTGCGCCGCGCGCGCGAGCAGCTCGTCGTACGTTTCGGGCCGCTGTGCGCCGCGCGCGATCAAGCGCAGCGCGACGCCGAGCGGCGCCAGCGCCTCCGGCTCGGCTCGGCGCGCGATCAAGCCGTCGAACGGCGCGCTGCGGAGCGGCGTCTCGACGTTGCGCCCGGCGAGCGCGTCGAGGAAATCCAGCGTTTGCGCCGCCGACCACAGCGAGACCGCGTCGGCGCCGTCGACCGGCGTCGCTTGCGCGAGCGCGGTGCGCGCGTGCTCGCGGCGCGCGTCCGCGTCGTTCGCGCCGGCGAGCGCGGCGAACGCGGCCGCGTCGGCACGCGCCAGCGGATCGTCGCCGCCGCTCGCGGCGAGCGCGGCGAGCAGATCGCCGTCGAGCGCGTCCGCGCGCGCGAGAATGCGCATCGCGAGCGTGCGGGTGCGCTCCGCATCGCGCGCGTACCACGCGGCGTCGGCGGAGCGCAGCGCGGCACGCGCCTCGCGCCGCGCCAGCACGGTCTCGCCGACGTGCAGCGCCGCTTCGCCGAGCGTCGCGTGCAGTGCGGCGGCTTGCGCGCGCAGCGCAAACGGCCGCGCGATCCGTTCGCCTTCGCGCGCCAGCTCGTACGCGACCCTCGTCTCGCCGCGCAACAGCGCGAAGCGCGCCGCCCACACGAGCGCGCCGGCGTAGCGCACCAGATCGTCGCCCGCCGCCCACGTCTCGATCAAGCTGTTCGCGACGTGCTCGGCCTCCTCGAAGTCGCCGAGCGCGAGGTGCGCGTAGGCGGCCAGCGGCGCGACGTCGGCGAGCACGGTCGGATCGCCCGCATCGGCGAACCCGTCGAGTCGCGCGAGCGCGTGCTCGAAGCGGCCCGCCAGTGCGTCGGCCCACCCGGCGCGCACCAGCGCCTTGCCTTGCGCCGCCGCACCGTGTCGCGGAGAGCGCGCGAGCAGATCATCGATGCGCTCGCGCGCGACCGCATCGCCGTGCGCGAGATCCGCTTCGACCCACTGCAACCGCGCCTCGAACGCGAGCGCGTCGTCACCGCTCGCATCGGCGGCGCGGGCCGCCTCGATGAACGACGCGCGCGCGTCGTCGCCGCGCGACTTCGCCAACAGCCCGTCGGTGAGCGCGACCAGCGCCGGCTCGGCGGCGCGCGCCGCGCGCACGCGCGCGAGCGCACCGCGCACGCCGTCGACGAGCCCCGACGCGACGGCGGCCGGCGCGTGCGTGCGCAGAAACGCGGCATCCGCGGCGACGTCGTGCGCCCGCTCCAAATGAAACAGGGCGGGTCGCAAGCGCCCGGCGCGCGCGTACGCGGCGGCCGAGTCGTCGTGGCGCGCCGCGAGCGCGCGTTCGCCGACGCGGCGCGCAAGCGTCTCGCGCACCAGCGGGTGGACGCGAAAGCCGCCGCGCACCGTGCCGACCAGAGACGCGTCGTCGGCGAGCGCGGCGAAGCGCGCGGCGACGGCGGAATCGTTCGGCGCGACGATGTCGGGCTCGATCGTCTCGTACGCCGCGGTCGCTTCCAGCAACGCGCGATCGTCCGGCGCAAGCGCGTCGAGCCGGTGCGCGACGAGCTCGTCGAGGAGCGCGTCGGAGGATGCGGGCGCGCGGAGCGCAAGCGCGACCGCGATCGGCCAGCCTTCGGTGCGCTTCAGCAGCGCTTGGATGCGGGCGTCGTCAGCGCCGACGCCGAGCGAGTGCGCGAGCGCGCGCGTGCGATCCGCATCGAACCGCAGCCCGCTCGCGTCGACGAGCGCGCCACGTCCGGCGGCGACCGCTTCCGGCATCCCGACGTCGACCGGCACGCGCGTGAGCAAAACGAGCCCCACCGGCTTGGGCATGCGCCGCGCGAGCGTGCGCGCGAACGCGGCGAACGAGGGGCCGAGCACGTGCGCGTCGTCGACGACGATCCGCAGCGGCGCATCGACGTGGGTCAGCTCCTCGGCGAAGGCGGCGCCGAGCCGCTCGGGATCCGCGCGCTGCTCGGCGAGCGCGAGCGTGAGCCGGCCGACGTCAGGCCGGACGGCACGCACGCGCGCCAGCAGCGCCCCGGCGAACGCGTCGGTTTCCCACGGCTGCGCGTCGTACCAGGCGACGCTGCGATCTCCGTCGAGCGCGGCGCGCGTGCTCGTCGTCTTGCCGTAGCCCGCCGGCGCTTGGACGACGACGAACGGCGCGTCACGGAGCGCCCGCGCCAACGCCTCGGGAAGCATCGCCGAGCGCTTCGCTGCCTTCTACTCCTCACCTCGGGGCGAGCCGTCTTCGCGTTCGAGCGCTTCGCGCTCGCGCTCGGCGCGCGTCCCGCGGCGCGGCTTCGGCTGCATCGGCCCCGCGCCGCTCTTCTGCCGCACCGCGAGCCACTGCGCCGCCCCGAGCGGGCCGCGCGCAGGCGGCGTCGCGCCTTGCGTCTTCTCTTGCTTCTTCTTCGGCTTGGCCATCGAGGCTGAGAAGCTTCTGCGCCGAAGTCGTCCGGTCCATGCCGATCATCGAGACGCGCGATCTGCGCAAGGTGTTCCGCTCGCTCGTCCGGCACCCGGGCGTCGGCGGGACGCTGCGCACGCTGTTCTCACGCGAGTACGAGGACAAGGTCGCGGTCGAGGGCGTCACCCTGACAGTGAACGAAGGCGAATTGGTCGGCTACATCGGGCCGAACGGCGCCGGCAAGTCCACGACGATCAAGATGCTCACCGGCATCCTCGTCCCGACGTCGGGCGAGGTCCGCGTCGCGGGGCTGGTGCCGCACGAGCAGCGGCAGAAGAACGCGCGCAACATCGGCGTCGTGTTCGGGCAGCGCTCACAGCTCTACTGGGACTTGCCGCTGATCGAGTCGTTCGAGCTGCTGCGCGCGATCTACGGCATCCCCGCCGAGCGGTACCGTGCGAATCTCGATCACTTCACCGGCGTGCTCGACATGGGACCGTTCCTGCGCACGCCCGTGCGTCAGCTCTCGCTCGGCCAACGGATGCGCGGCGACTTCGCCGCCGCGATGCTGCACGATCCGCGCGTCGTCTTCCTCGACGAGCCGACGATCGGCCTCGACGTCGTCGCGAAAGAGGCCATCCGCGAGTTCGTCGCGCGCGTCAACCGCGAGCGCGGCACGACGTTCATCCTCACCACGCACGATCTCGCCGACGTCGAACGCCTGTGCCGGCGCATCGTATTGATCGACCACGGCACGTTGATTTACGACGGCGACGTCGAACGCATCAAAAACGAATACGGTCGATT
>JAFAKB010000027.1 GCA_019235885.1 Candidatus Eremiobacterota bacterium
ACCACGCGCAGGTTGCGGATGTCGCCGATCGCGATCAGCTCGTCGCGATGCTCGCGCATCCGTTCGAGGTCGGCGGGATTGACGCGCACGGTGACGGTGTCGCGCTCGATCAGCCGCCCGATCGCGGTCTTCGCCATCTCGACCACGACGCCGCGGTCGAGCGCGATCTGCTGGTGCAGCACGCGCTCCGCGATCCCGAGCGCGAGCTTGACGAGCTCGGGCTCCGCCGCTTCGATCAGCTTGTGGCGCTCGACGCGGGCCATCTCGAGCAGGCCGCGCATCGTGACCAGCATGTCGTTCATCTCGCGGTCGGCCACCTCGCGCCCGGCCGCGTAGCCCTCGTCGTGGCCTTGCCGCCGCGCGTCCTGCACGACCGTGTCCGCGCGCGCCGCCGCGTCCTCGACCAGCGTGCGGGCGCGGGTGTGCGCGTCGGCGATCAGCAGCTCGGCGTTGCGGGCGGCGTCGTCGATGACCGCCTGCGCCTCGGCGCGGAGCGCGACGACGTCGACCGCGGGCGCCGCCGGCGGCGCGCCGCCGAGCGGCGCGTCGAGGAGAAACGCGTCGGCGGACTCGCCGAAACCGAACGCGTCCGGCGACGAAGCGTCGCCGGCGCCGGTCGCCGTCTCGAGCTGCGGGGCCGCCACCTCCGGAACGCGCAGCTGATAGCGCTCGATCCGGATGTGCGACCCCTTGACGACGCGGCCCATGCTAGACGATCCGGTCGTCCTTTCCGGCGCGCGCGATCACGATCTGCCCGTTCTCCTCGAGCGTGCGGATCACGTCGACGATGTTCTGCTGCGCCTTCCCGACCTCGCGCACGCGGACCGGCCCGAGGACCTCGATGTCCTCGCGCAGCGTCGTCGCGGCGCGGCTCGACATGTTCTTGAAGATCCGGTTGAGCAGCTCGTCGTTCGCGGTCTTGAGCGCGAGCGCGAGGTCCTTGCCGTCGACCTCCTTGAGGACGCGCTGGATCGCGCGGTCGTCGAGGTTGATGATGTCCTCGAAGACGAACAGCAGGTTCTTGACCTCGTTCGCGATGTCGGGATCGCGCTTGGAGAGCCCTTCGAGGATGTTCTTCTCGGTCTCGCGGTCGACGAAGCCCATCACCGAGGCGAGCGAATGGACGCCGCCGGCTTTGGTGAAGTCGCTCCCGCTGACCAGCAGCCGGCGGCCGAGCAGTTCGTCGAGCTGTTCCAAAATCTCAGGTGCCGTCTTCTGGAGGATGGCGATCCGCATTGCGACCTCGCCTTGCAATTCGGGCTCGAGCTGCGAAAGCACCGCGCCGGCCTGGTCGGGCGACATGTAGACGAGGATGAGCGAGATCGTCTGCGGGTGCTCTTCCTTGATGAACTCCAGCAGCTGCGCGGGCTCGGTCTTCTTCACCAGCTCCAGCGGGTTGCCGTGCTTGAGCGCCGCGAACAGCCGGTTCGTCATGTCGTCGGCCTGGCCGGCGCCGAACGAGCGCTCGAGAATTTCCTTCGCGTACTCGATCCCGCCCTCGTTGATGTACTTGAGCGCGATCGCGCGCTGGTACGCCTCTTGGATGACGGCGTCGCGCTTGTCGATCGGAACGGTCGAGATCTTCGCGATCTCGAGAACGATCCGCTCGACCTCGTCCTGGCGCAGGAACTTGAAGATCGACGCCGCGAGCTCCAGCCCGATCGTGATCATCAGGATCGCGGCCTTCTCCGGCCCCGCCATGTCGGGGACGGCCGGCGCGTTGTACGAGCTCGCGTACGCGTCCGCGAACGACGACCCCATCACGTCGTCGCCAAGAGTCAGAATCGGCTTATCCGTAATCACGATGCTACTCCGCGAGCCAGAGTTTGACGAGCTTGGCGATGTTGTCGGGGTTCTCTTGAGCGACGGCGGTGACGTACTCGATCATCTGCTCGCGGGTGAGGTCCGCCGCCGAGCGGATCGGCGCGGCGATCGCCGGCGTCGTCCCGTCGAGCATCGGATGCTCTTCGAACGAGGGCAGCTCTTCGGCAAGCGTCGAGTCGAACGTCGGCAGCTCAGCGGTCGGGCGGAAGGCGCGGCGGCGCAGCGTCATCAGGCCGAAGCCGGCGCCGGCGAGCAGCGCGATCACCAGCAGCGCGATCAACGGCGCCGCCGGGAGGCCGAACACGGTCGTCGAGGTCACGCCGCGCGCGGCGCCGCCTTCGAGGCCGGGCGCGAACGGGATCGCTTCGACGGAGATCTGGTCGCCGCGCGCGGGATCGATCCCGGCGGCGGCGGCGACCGCGTTCTGAATCTTGCGCACGTCTGCGGCGGCGAGGACGTAGGCCGGCTGCGCGTTCGCGGCGGCGGTCGCCGGCAGCGCCGCGGCGCTCGGCACGTTGACGAGAACCGCGACGGAGAGACGCGTCACCTTGCCGGGCGCGTCGACGTGCTTCGTCAGCGCTTCGGTCACTTCGTAATTGGTCGTCGTCTTCGACTTGGAGTAGCGCCCGTTGGTCTGCTGCGTCTGCGTCCCTTGATAGGTCGGCACGACGTTGGTCGTCGTTCCGGGGACGCCGACCGCGGCGTTGCGCGGCCCGCCGCTGCCGTTGTAACTCTCGCGCTCGGACTGCGTGGAGCGGACCGTCCCTTGCGGCGCGAACGACTTCGTCTCGGTGGAGTTCGCGGCGAAATCCATCTGGGTCGCGACGCGGACCGCCGAGCGGTGCGCGCCGATCGTCGCGTCGAGCAGTCCTTGCAGCGACTGCTGCAGATCGGACTCGTAGCGCTCTTTCGCGACCAGCTGGTCTTGGGTGAGCCGCAGAGCGTTCGAGGCGTCGGCCAGCCCGCCGCCGTCTTCAGCGGAAGGCCGCAGGATCGTGCCGTTCTGGTCGACGATCGTGACCGCGTCGGGCTTGAGCCCTTCGACGGCGCCTGCGACGAGCTGCGTGATGCCGCGAACTTCCTGCGGCGAGAGCTGCATCCCGGGCTTCGTTTGAATCGCGACCGATGCGGTCGTCGGCTTCTGCGTGGTCGAGTAGAGCGAGGCTTCGGGGATCGCGATGTGCACGCGCGCCGACTGCACCGGGGTCAGCCCCGAGATCGTGCGCTGCAGCTCGCCTTCGGTCGCGCGCGTCTTGGCGATCTTCTCCTGGAAGTCGGTCATCCCGAGGTTGGTGCGGTCGAACAGCTCGAAGCCGGTCGAGCCGCCCGCTTTGACGATCCCTTGGCCGGCGAGCTGAACGCGCTGCTCGTAAACGGACTCGTGCGGGACCAGAATCGTCGTCCCGCCGTCGGCGAGCCGGTGCGGGATCTTCTCCGCGTCGAGCTTTTGGATGACCGCGTTCGCCTCGTCGGGCTGCATGTTCGAGAACAGGACGGCGTAGTCGGGTCCGCGCAGCCGGAACGCCGCGAAGAACACGAACGCCAATACCACGACGGCGCCGATCGCACCGAAGAAAATCCGGCTCGATCCGCTCTGCGCACTCCACCAATCCCGGGCCCGAACCGGAAACGACGCTATCGACGGGGGGAGACGATCCAAATGCCACCTTCGCGGAGCGTCACAAGACGCTTCGTTGGGAGATGCCGACCGTGGCTCGCTCCACCGGGCGTCCGTGCGCGGTGCTGTGGATACTATCGGCCCGTCAACGCCGGTTGTTTATGAGGTATCGGCAAGCGGGCAACCGTGCGACTCCCCGTCACGCAAGTGGGACGGGGATCACGTCGCCAGCGCGGAGCGCTCCGGGCCGACCGAGGCCGCCACGACCGGGACGCCGGTGAGCTCGGCGATCCGCTCGAGCAGCGCGCGCGCCGGGGCGGGCAGGTCGGCGATGCGGCGGACGCCGCGGATGTCTTCGGCCCAGCCGGGGAGCTCTTCGGCCTCGACCCGCACGTCGGCGTCGCTGATCGTCTCCACGCCGGCCGGCGTGCCGTCGGCGCGCCGGTAGCCGGTCACGATCCCGACCGTTTCGAAGCCCGAGAGCACGTCGAGCTTGGTGACGAAGAGCGCGTCGAGCCCGTTGAGCCGGGCGGCGTAGCGGGCGGCGACCGCGTCGTACCAGCCGCAGCGCCGCGGACGGCCGGTCGTCACCCCGAACTCGCGCCCTTGCTCGCGCAGCCGCTCGCCGCGCTCGTCGAGCAGCTCCGAGGGGAACGGCCCGCCGCCGACGCGCGTGCAGTACGCCTTCGCGACGCCGAGGACGCGGCCGATCGCCGTCGGCCCGACGCCGAGCCCGGTGCACGCGCCGCCGGCCACGGTGTGCGAGCTGGTGACGTACGGATACGTCCCGAAGGTCACGTCGAGCATCGTCCCCTGCGCGCCCTCGGCGAGAATGCGCTCGCCGCGCGCCAGCGCGGCCTGCAGCCAGCCGACGCCTTCGACGACGTGCGGGACGACGCGCTTGGCGAGCTCGAGCGCGTCGCCGACGACGTCTTCCTCGCGCGGAACGTCGTCGGCGCCGACGAAGAGCGGCGCCCGCGCCACCAGCGCCTGGCGAATCTTCGACGCGAGCACTTCCGGCTTCGCCAAGTCGCCGAAGGTGACGCCGAGCCGGCCGACCCGGTCGACGTAGGCCGGGCCGATCCCGCGCCCGGTCGTTCCGAGCGCCGCGCCGCCGCGCTGCTTCTCGATCAGTTTGTCGAGCGTCGCATGGTACGGAAAGACGACGTGCGCGCGGTCGGAGACGACGATCCGCGCGATGTCGACGCCGAGCCGCTCGAGCTGCTCCAGCTCGTCGACGAGCCCCCGCAGCGAGAGCACCGTCCCGGCGCCGATCAGCAGCTTCGTCGTCTCCACCAGCACGCCCGACGGCACGACGTGCAGCGCCAGCTTCGTGTCGCCCACCTCGATCGAGTGACCGGCGTTGTCGCCGCCGCCGAAACGCGCGACGACGTCGTAGTCGCGCGCGAGGAGGTCGACGATGCGCCCCTTGCCTTCGTCGCCCCACTGAATCCCGACCACGACGTCTAAAGGCCGGCCGTCGAGCGCCGGACCCAGCACCGCCGTTAGCCGCCGCTGAACGAGAGGTCGGCGGTGCTCCCGACCGGCATCGGCG
>JAFAKB010000028.1 GCA_019235885.1 Candidatus Eremiobacterota bacterium
GATCCGCACGCCGGTCGGCGGCGCGACGTCGAGCCGCAGCGGCAGGTTGAACGTCGAGGCCGCGGTCGTCGAGTACTCCTTCGAGTAGTAGTAGTTCATGAACAGCCGCGCGGCGTTGGGGTGCGGCGCCTCCTTCATCACCGTGACCGGCGCGGTGACGAGAATCGTGTCGTCCTCGGGGAACGCGATGCTGATCGCGTTGCCGCCGGCTTTCCGCTCGAGCGCGAGGCTGTCGGCGCCGGGTCCGACGACCCGCTCGCCGGAGACGATGTCGGTCGTCGCGTCGAAGACCGAGCGCCCGATCTTCGGGTTGTTCTGCGCGAACTTCTTGAAGTAGTTGTCCCAGCCGTACTTGTCGGTCATCGCGACGACCCAGTTGCCGACGTACCCGCTGAACCCCGGATGGCCGACGGTGAGCAGATCCTTCATCCGTCCGTCGAGCAGGTCTTTCCAGCCGCGCGGCGCCGGCATCTTCTTCGGGTTGTAGTTGATCAGCATCAGCGCGATGTCGCCGAGCTGGTAGGTGTCGTCGGGGTCGAGGTGCTGGAACTCCTTGGGGATCTTGTCGATGTCGGCGGGGACGAACTGCGCCAGCGCGTTCTGCTTCTTGAGGATCGTCATGTGCGCTTCGTCGGTGGTGGCGAAGACGTCGACTTGGTGCACGTTCGCCTTCAGGTCCTGGGTGAGGCGCTGGAACAGCACCTGGCCGGTCTGGCGCAGCAGCTCGATGTCGATCCCCGGGTACTTCTGCTTGAACGACGCGCCGATGCGCTCGGCGGCGGCTTGCGTGTAGTGACCGGTCCACCACACGACCTTGCCTTCTTTCTTCGCCGCGGCGTAGAGCTTCGAGACGTCGGCGTCGGTGACTTGGTTCTTGCGCCGCGCCAGCGCGGAGAGCGGCGAGCCCGCCGCGAGCCCCGCGCCGAGCGCGGCGGCGCTGCGAACGAACGTGCGTCTGGTCGTCATGAACCCTCCCTCATGGTGCTGATCCGAACGTGGTGTGGTCGTCGGCCGGTGGGCCTGGACTTTGCCGCAGTGCCGCGCGATATACCTCCGCGACGTGCAGCGCGCCCCGGCCGGCTCCGTGCGCGATCTGGTGCTTGCAGCTCATCCCGTCGGCGACGACGAGCGTATGGGCCCCGGCGGCGCGGACGGCGGGGAGCAGGTCGCGCTCCGCCATTTTCATGGAGAGCTCGTAGTGCTCGGCCTCGTACCCGAACGTTCCGGCCATCCCGCAGCACGACGCGTCGATCACCGAGGCATCCAAGCCCGGGATCGCGCGCAGGGCGCGCACGACGGCCGGCATCGCGCCGAACGCCTTCTGATGGCAGTGGCCGTGGACGACCGCCTGCACGCCGAGCGGCCGCAGCGGCGGGTCCCAGCGGCCCGCGTCGAGCTCGCGCGCGACGAACTCTTCGAAGAGGAATGCTTGCTTCGCAACCGTTCGCGCCGGTTCGGTCGGCTCGAGGGCGAGGAACTCGTCGCGCAGGGTCAGCAGGCACGAAGGCTCTAGCCCGACGATCGGGACGCCGCGCTCGGCGTACGGTGCGAGCGCGGCGAGCGTTCGCCGCGCCTCGGCGCGCGCTTGATCGAGCTGTCCCGCGCTGAGATAGGTTCGCCCGCAGCAGAGCGGCCGCGCACCGCCCGAGCCGGCGCGCGCGAAGACCGGCGCGTAGCCGGCGGCGCGCAACACCTCTTCGGCCGCGCGCGCGACGTCGGCTTCGAACCAGCGGTTGAACGTGTCGACGAACAGCACCACCTCGCCGTTGCGCGCGCGTGCCGCGCCGCTCGCGCGCGGTTCGCGATACGGGCGCGCGTGCCAGCGCGGCAGCGGTCGTTTCGCGGTGAATCCCGCGGTGCGCTCGAGCAGCTTCGCGAGCGCCGGAACGCGCGCGCTCACGTTCGCGACGCGGCGCAGCGGGCCGAGCCGGTGCGCGATGCGCGGCAAGGCCGCAACGATGCGGTCGGCGAGCGGGATGCCGTGCCGCGCGCGGTAGTGCGCGAGAAACTCGATCTTCATGCGCGCCATGTCGACCCCGGTCGGGCACTCGCGCCGGCACGCCTTGCACGAGACGCACAGGTCGAGCGCGTCGTACAGTTCTTGCGGGGTGAGCCCGTCGCGGCCGAGCTGGCCGGTCAGCGCGAGCCGCAAGCCGTTGGCGCGCCCGCGGGTGACGTGGTGCTCGTCGGCCGTCACGCGATACGAAGGGCACATCGCGCCGCCGGCACCCTTTCGGCAGGCCCCGTTGTTGTTGCACATCTCGACCGCGCCGGCGAAGCCGCCCCATTCCGACCAGTCCAGCTCGGTCTTCAGCGGCAGCGGCGCGTAGCTCGGCCCGTAGCGGAAGAGCGCGCGGTCGTCCATCTTCGGCGGGTCGACGATCTTGCCGGGATTGAGCACGTTGGCGGGATCGAACGCCGTCTTGATCTCGCGGAACGCCGCGACAATTCGCGGCCCGAACATCGCTTCGTGAAACTCGGAGCGCACGATCCCGTCGCCGTGCTCGCCGGAGTGCGCGCCGCCGTACTCGCGCACGATCGCGAACGCCTCCTCGGCGATCGCGCGCAGCTTGCCGACGTCCTCGTCGCGCTTCACGTTCAGCACCGGCCGCACGTGCAGGCACCCGACCGACGCGTGTGCGTAGAACGTCCCGGTCGTCCCGTACTTCGCGAAGATACGGTTCAGCCGCTCGGTGTAGTCCGCCAAATGCCGTAGCGGAACGGCGCAGTCTTCGATGATCGAGACCGGCTTCGCGTCGCCGCGCATCGACGTCATGATGTTGAGCCCGGCCGCGCGAACTTCCCACATCTCGCTCTGCTGCGCCGCGTCGGTCAGCTTCACCACGGCGTGCGGAAAACCGAGCGAGGCCATCGTCTCGTCGAGCTCGTCGAGCTTGCGCGCGAGCGGCGCGGGGTCGTCGCCGGAGAATTCGACGAGCAGCAGCGAGCCCGGCTCGCCGCGCACGTACTTCGCCATGATGGGCGCAAAGGCGGCGATCTCGCGCGAGAGCTCGATCATCGTGCGGTCGACCAGCTCCACCGCGACCGGGTTCAGCGCGACCAGCGCTTCGGTCGAGCGCATGGCGTCGGCGAAGGCGGGGAAGTGGCAGACGCCGAGCGCTTTCGCGCGGGGAAGCGGTTGCAGCTCGAGGTCGATCGCGGTGAAGAACGCGAGCGTCCCTTCCGAGCCGACCAGCAGCTTCGCCATGTTGAACGGTGCGCCGGGCCGGACGGTGTGGATCGCGTAGCCGCCGACGTTGCGCTGCACCTTGGGGATCCGCGCGTCGATCTCGCTCGCCTCGCGCGCCGCGATCGCGCGGACGCGCTCGACCAGCTCGCGGTAGCGCGCCGGCGTTGCGCTGTTCCCGCTCGCCGCGTCGCCGTCGCCGCTCGCGGAGACCTCGCCGAAGTACGCGCGCGTTCCGTCCGCCAGGACCGCGTCGATCCCGGCGACGTTGTGGGCCATGATGCCGTAGCGGATCGAGCGCGCGCCCGAGCTGTTGTTCGCCGCCATCCCGCCGAGCGTGGCGCGGCTCGCCGTCGACGGGTCGACCGGAAAGAACAATCCGTCTTTCTTGAGCGCGCGGTTGAGCTCGTCGAGCACGATCCCCGGCTGCACGCGCACGCGCCGCGCCGCGGTGTCGAGCGAGACGATCTCGCGCAGGCACTTGCTGACGTCGACGATCAGCCCGCTGTTCACGGTCTGCCCGCACTGCGAGGTGCCACCCCCGCGCGCGGTGATCGGAACACCCTCTTCGCGCGCGATCGTGATCGCCGCCTCGACGTCGCCGGCCGTGCGCGGAACCACCACGCCGAGCGGCATGATCTGGTAGATCGACGCATCGGTCGCGTACAAGCCGCGCGTCGTGCGGTCGAAGTAGACTTCGCCGGCCAGCTCCGCGCGCAACCGCGACTCGACGCGCCGCGCGAGCACGGGGCTAAACCGCGACGAGCTTTTTCTCGGACGCCGCCGGCGCGGTGAGGAACTCCAGTGCCGGTTTCACGCCGTCGCCGTGCGGGATGTTCGAGAGCTCCAGGCCCATCTGCACGCCGCACAGCGTTCCGCACAGCATCAAGTCGTTGAGCGAGCCGAGGTGGCCGATGCGGAAGACTTTGCCCTTCAGCTTGCCGAGCCCGGTGCCGAGCGACATGTCGTAGCGGTCCAGGATCACGCGGCGCACGTCGTCGGCGTCGAAGCCGTCGGGCACCATGATCGCGGTGACCGTGTCGGAATACTCGCGCGGGTCGAGCGCGACCAGCTCAAGGCCCCAGCCGCGCACCGCGCGGCGCGTCGCTTCGCCGTGCCGCGCGTGGCGCGCGAACACCGCCGGCAAACCTTCTTCTTGCAGCATGGTGAGCGCTTCGCGCAAGCCGTAGAGCAAGTTCGTCGCCGGCGTGTACGGGAAGTAGCCGGTGCGGTTGCTCTCGAGCATGTCGTCCCACGACCAGTACGAGCGCGGGAGCCGCGCGGTCTTCGAGGCCGCGAGCGCCTTCTCGGAGATCGCGTTGAACGACAGCCCCGGCGGGATCATCAACCCTTTCTGCGAGCCGCCTACGGTGACGTCGACCTTCCACTCGTCGTGGCAGTAGTCGAGCGACGCGAGCGAGGACACCGTGTCGACCATGAGCAGGGCGGGATGGCTCACGCGGTCGATCGCCTTGCGCACGTCGCCGACGCGCGAGGTGATCCCGGTCGAGGTCTCGTTGTGCACGACCGCGACCGCTTTGATCGCGTGCGCTTTGTCGGCTTCGAGGCGCGCGCCGATCTGGTCCGGATCGACGCCGTGCCGCCAGTCGCCCGGGATGACCTCGACGTCGAGCCCCATCCGCCGCGCGACCTTCTCCCACAGCGCCGCGAACTGGCCGGTCTCGGCCATCAGCACTTTGTCGCCCGGCGAGAGCGTGTTCACCAGCGCGGCCTCCCAGCCGCCGCTCCCCGACGCCGGCCAGATGATCACCGGCCCGGACGTCTTGAACACCGGCTTCATCCCCTCGATGCACTCGAGCGCGAGCTCCGCGAAGACCGGACCGCGGTGGTCGATCGTCGCGCGGTCGATCGCGCGCAGCACCCGCTCCGGCACGTTCGTGGGACCGGGAATCTGCAAAAAGTGCACGCCGCTGCGAAATTCAGACATGACGCCCCGGTTTTGTCCCGCGGGCCGCAGAGTCATGCCGGGGGCCGGCTCGCTAGAGCGAGTTGACGACCAGCGCCGCGAGGATCAGCGCCATGCCGAGCAGCTCCGCCGGCCCGGGGATCTCGTGAAGCTGGAGCGCGGCCGCCGCGACGCCGACGACGGGGGTCGCGAGCGAGGCGATCCCCGCCACGCCCGCCGGCAGCCGCGAGAGGATGAACATCCACAAGAACCAGCCGAGCGCGCCGCCGCCGACCGACATGAACGCCATCGCGGCGATGAACTCAGGCGTCCAGCGGATCGGCGCGGGGAACGCGAGCGTCAGCACGACCAGCGGCAGCGTCCCCCACAGCAGCTGCCACGTCGTCAGCGAGAGCAATTCGACGTCATGGCGCTTGCGCAGCCGCTTCGCGTAGACCGCGCTAGCCGCCCACGACAGCCCCGCCAGTACCGCGAGCGCGTCGGCAGGGAAAGAGCGCGCGTCGAGCGGCGCGACCACCAGCGCGAGTCCCGCCGCGGCGAGCGCGAGCGCGACCCAGCGCACGCCGGTGATGCGCTCGCCGAGGAACGGCCAGGCCAGCAGCGCGGCCCAGAACGGCATCGTGTAGCCGAGCACCGCCGACTTCCCCGCCCCGCCGCGCGCGACGGCGAGCGTCTGCAGCAGCGTCCACCCGGTCGTTTGCAGCAGCCCGAGCACCAGCGTCGGAACGAACGGCGGCGGCCGCAGCGAGCGGCGCGTCAGCGCGAGCACCGCGAACAGGATGAGCGTCGCGACCGCGAGCCGCGCCGATGCGACGAAGAGCGGCGAGGCGTAGGCGGTCCCGATCTTGATCGCGACCCAGGTGTAGCCCCACACCAGCGCCAGCACGACGAGCGCAACGTAGACGACGGGCGAGGGCCGCGGGCTCACATTGGTGGAGGAAACGGAAAAGGACGCCGGGGTTGAGCCGGCGTCCTTTCGATGTGCACGACGCGGTGCGGGTCAGAGCTTGATCCGCGCCTCGAAGTACATGTTGAACGGGAACGCGGGGAACGTCGGGAAGTACGGGGTGTAGCTCTGCGGCTGCAGGTTCCAGCCGGGGTTGTACTGGTTGCCGATCAGCGGGTTCCCGCCCCCTTCGATCGTCGGCGTGGTGTAGCTGCACGCCTGGTTGATCGCGAACGGTACCTTCGTCCCGCCCCAGCAGCGGTTGATGATGTTCGCGAAGTTTCCGACCAGCGTGATCCGCTTGTTCACGTCATACGTGATCTGCGTGTGAAGCAGGATCGAGTTCGGCGCGACGAAGCCGCCGATCCCGTCGAACCGGTTCGTGTAGGGGTTCGGGATCGAGAGGTTCAGCGCGCAGTTGGTCGCGTCGTACGGCGAACCGCCGGCCGCGCCGTACCGATAGCGCGGGTCGTTGGCGGTGCTGCCCGGCAGCGGGGCGCCGCAGGCGTCGGGTTGGATCCCCGGCGTGGCGAGCGGGACGCCGTAGCGCGAGCCGCCCGAGAACTGCAGCGCCGGGGTGATCGCGAGCGGACCGTGCTTGTACTGCGCGATCAGCGTCGCGACGTACGGTGCGCCGTAGGTGAAGTAGCCGCCGCCGCCCGGCAGACCGCCCGGGAACAGGCTGAACGTCGGGAAGTTCGCGTTGGGATCGATCAGCGCCTGAACCGGCGCGTTCCAGTACGGGTTCGCGATCGTTCCCGCGCCGCACGCCGGTGCTGCAGCTCCTCCCGTCGTGTAGCACGGCGCGGCAACCGGTGTTCCCGCGCCGTGCTGGCAGCGCGCGTCGCCCGCGTTCGCCGCGCAGAACGAGGTGTACGCGTTGTAGCCCTGGATCTGGCCGTTGATCGGGTCGACCAGCGAAAGCCCGCTCCCAAGGCGGCTGTAGTTGATGTAGCTGTTGGTGTAGGTGAACGTCAGGCGCCCGGCCAGGCCGTTGCGCGAGAAGTCGCCCTTGTCGATTTCGAGCTCCAGCCCTTCCGAGGTCTGCTTGCCGACGTTCAGCCCGGAGACGAACACCGTTCGCTGATCGAGGAAGAACTGCTGGATCTGGTCCTGCGTCTTGCGCAGGAACGGGGTGAACTTCACCGACGTGTCGCCTTTGAAGCTGTGCTCGTACGAGAAGTCGTAGTTGTTCGCGACCATCGGGCGAACGGGATGCATCGACGTCGTCGGCAGCCCGAAGTTGCCGAACCGCGCGAGCGAGTTCACGTCGTTCGGCTGCAGGTAGTTGTACTGCTCGAACGCGGTGTTCGGAGCTTCGGCGTAGCGGCCGTAGCTCGCGCGCAGAACCGTGGTCGGGTTGACGGTGTAGGTCAGTCCGAGGCGCGGCTGGAGCTCGCCGTACGACTCGGTCTGTTGCGTCACGTTGACGACGTTCGTGCCGTGGACCAGGTTGTACGCGTTGTAGAACAGCTGCCGGGCCGGCGAGTTGAACGTGTTCGCGCCCTGGAACACGAAGCTGTCGTAGCGCAACCCCAAGTTCACGTTCAGCCGGTCGGTGGGCTTCCACTGATCGGTGATCGAGGCCGAGGTGAATTTCGGCACGACGGTGTTGAAGACCGCCGCGTCGCCCGCGCCGGTGACCACGTACGCGCAGGGGTGGCCGCCGCAGTTGTTGCCGTAGGTGCTGGCGGGAGTCACCCCGCCCTGGTAAGCCGTCCGCGCCGTGAACCTGGCCGGCGTGAAGGTGCCGAACGCGCACGGCCCACTATTCGTCGCCGGGTTTGCCGTGCCGTCGTAGCAAATCCCGCTGTACGGGTTCGTCGAGTCGACGAGCAGCCCGGCGACCGGGTTGGTGCCGATCCCCTGGTTGTTGTAGCGCATCGTCGTCGCCGTCGTGTACGAGCCTTGCACCGAGAGCAGGTGCTGCGCGTTGAGCTGGTCGGAGAACTGCGCGCTCACGCCGCGCGTATGGCTGTCGAGCAGGTATTGCACCGGCAGCCCGGCGTTGGCGAGATACGCCGACTGCGGCGCGTTCTGCAGCCAGTCGGAGTAGTACGTGTACCCGTACACGCGCAGGAACGCGTTGGTACCGAAGTTGCGCTGGTACTGCGCCTTCACGATCCCCTGGTTGTTCACGAATGTGTCGGGCCGGTTCGGATCGATCTGGCTGCGGAAGGGCCGTCCGCCCGGCGAATCCGGGAACAGGTACGGCTGCGCGAAGGCGGGCCCGCCGGTGAACCCGGCCGGGAGAACCGTCCCGTTCGGCGCACCCGTGAAGTGATAGCCGTCGGCATAGCACGGCGCGTTGCCGCAGAAGGGAGGGAACTCACCGATGCTGTTCAGGAACGCCGCCCCGCCGAGATCGTTCGTCGAGTTGGGCGTGATGTTGTTGATGAAGTTGTTGTCGAACAGCAGCTGGACGTCGTCGCGGTTGCCGTCCTTGCGCGGGATTCCGAAGTGGAAGTTCGCGACCGTGTCGCGGTCTTGCACCTTCTTGGTGAACCCGGTGAACGAGTCGTAGGGCCCGAGCGCCCACGCCGTGGCCTGCCCGCCGTTGGTGTAGTCCTGGCCTTGCGGTCCGTGACATCCGATCGGCGCCGCGCTCGGGCACGGTGCGAGCGCCAGACCCCACAGCGATTGCAGGCTCGCGCCGTCGTACTGATCGTAGTACCTGTAGCTCTGGTTGTACGCGCCCGCGCCGAGGTAGTACGAGAACGTGCGCGCCGGATTCGCGCCGCCCGCTTCGAACGCGATCTTGTCGTACTGGATCGGCGTTCCGATCGCCAGCGTCAGGTTGCGCGACGCCGGCGCCGTGCCGGTGCGAATCACCTGGTTGATGTAGCCCGAGATGCCGTTCGCCTCGGCGTTGGCGGCCGGTGCGCCGGTGTAGACCTGCAGCTCCTGCTGACCCAGCGAGGAGACCGGTCCGGAGGGATAGTTGTCGAACGCGCGGTTGACGGGGACGCCGTCCAGCTCGTACCCGATCTGATCGTAGTCGCCGCCCCGGATGCTGATCGTCGCGGCGGCGCCGATGTAACCGACTTGGCCGTTCTGTACGAAGACGCCCGGCACGGTCGAGATCGCCGACCAGGCGCTGTTGAGGTTGCCGCCGCCGCCCGCGGCGGAGACTTTGTCCTGCGTCACCGCGTTGATCGAGTAGACGTCGGCGGTCGTGCCGGCTTTCACCAGCGCCGACGCGGCGCGCGAGGTGACGCCGCCGATCACTTTGAGCGACTGCGGGGTGAGGTTGACGGTCACCGTTTGGTCGGCTTGAACGGTGACGCCCGAGACGCTCGTCGCCTCGTAGCCCGACGCCGCGGCGACCGCGACGGTGTACGTGTCGGGGTTCAGCGAGATGAACGAGAAGCGGCCCGTCGCGTCGGTCGTCGTCGACGCCGACTGCGAAGGGCTGGTGACGCTCACGCGAGCGCCCGAGATCGCTTTGTTCGTTGCGGCGTCGGCGACGGATCCCGTGATCGCTCCCGTCGTGCCGGCCAGAACGCTTGTCGTTTCCTGGAGCACGAACGCGAAGACCATCAGCACCGCCACGACGCCGCGCTTCATCGAAGAAGCGGACGTTGTCATGCTGTGTTCCTTCCGGCGAACACATGATTCGCCGCCACGGAAATTCTGCGCGCGCGCCGGTGTGCGCTGTTGCAAGAGTGTCGTTTCTCTGCCGCCGTGCGCCGGTTTTCCGTGCAGGCCGCGCATTTAGTGCCGGAAAGGTGCCGCGCGACTACCCGCTGAGCGGCAAATGCGCGCCGACGTAGCGGCGGTATTTTTCGTACGCCGCGCGATAGGTCTCCGCGAGCGCCGGATTCGGTTCGGTCGGCGCGTCGTAGCCGGCCGCGTGCGCGGCGGCGCTCGCGTCGCCGACGATGCCGACGGCCTGGGCGGCGAGCAGCGCGGCGCCGAACGCCGAAGCTTCCTGCTCGCGCGGCTGCACCGCCGGCAGCCGAAAGACGTCGGCGAGCAGATGGCGGATCAGCGGCGCTTTCGTCAGCCCGCCGCTGAGCAGCAGCCGCTCCGCGTCGCCCGAGAGCTCGCGCACGACCTCGTAGACCGAGTAAACGCCGAAGACGACGCTCTCGAACGCCGCGCGCAAGATCGTGCGCCGGTCGTGGGCGAGGTCGAGCCCGTCGAACGCGCCGCGCAGCTCGCTGTTCCAGTACGGCGCGCGCTCGCCGCCGAAGAACGGCAGCACCACGAGCCCGTCGGCACCGGGCGCGATCTCCGCCGCAAGCTCGGCGGCGCGCGCGAAGCGCTCCGGCTTCGGCAGCTCGTCGAGCAGCAGCGAGAAGATCCAGTCGAGCGAGGCGCCCGCGGCGCTGGTCGGCCCGCCGGCGACGAAGCGCGCGTCGTCGGCGCAGTAGCAGAACGTGCGGCCGTGCGCGTCGAGGACCGGCTGGCCGGTGAGAATCCGCACCGCGCCCGAGGTGCCGAGCGTGAGCGCGACGTCGCCGCGCCCGGTCGCGCCGACGCCGATGTTCGCCAAAGGACCGTCGGACGACGCGAGCACGACCGCCGTCTCGCCGCCGATCCCGAGCTGCCGCGCGACCGCGGGACGAAACGTGCGCAGCGCGGTCGACGGCGGCGCAAGCTTCGAAAGCCGGCCGGCGTCGACGCGCGCGAGCTGCAGCGCGAGCGGATCCCAGTCGCGCGTGCGCAGGTCGAGCATCCCGGTCGCGGAGGCGATCCCGTGGTCGACGAGCCATTCGCCGGTCCAGCGGAAGACGACCAGCTCTTTGAGGCCGACGAAGCGTTTGGTCCGCGCGAACAGCTCGGGATCGTTCTCCGAGAGCCAGCGCAGCTTGGTGACCGGCAGCATCGGGTGCATCGGCGCGCCGGTGCGCGCGTAGAGCGCCGAGCCGTTGCCGTCCGCGCGCCAGCCGTCCGCGATCGCGTGCGCGCGCCGGTCCATCCAGGTGATCACGCGCGAGAGCGGCTCGCCGGCCTCGTCGACGCACAGCACGCCGTGCATCGCGCTCGAGAATCCGATCGCGCCGACCTCCTGGCCGCGCAGCCGCACGTCGGCGAGGACGCGCTCCAGCACGCGCATCGTCGCGGTGTAGACCGCGTCGGCGTTCTGCTCGACGAAGTCCGGGTGCGGCGTCTCCAGGCCGTAGAACTCCGAGCCGGCGGCGATCTCGCGCCCGCCCGTCGTCGTCGCGAGCACCTTCACGGCGCTCGTTCCCAAGTCGATCCCGACAACGACGTCGGGCGCGTTCGGCACGAAGGTCCTTTGCTAGCCGCGGACTCCGGCGCCGTCTCCGCCCGGTTCCGGAATCGGCTCGATCTTCCCGAGAATGAAGACGTACGCGATGATGCCGATCACCAGCACGACCGCGGCGGTGACGAAGGCGTTCGCGAACGAGCTGGTCCCCGCGACGATGTAGCCGGTGACGATCGGCGCCGCGATCCCCATCGCGTTGTTGAAGAAGTTCATGATCCCGCCGATCGAGCCCACTCCGCCGCGCGGCGCGATGAGCCCCGGAATCGACCAGCCGATCGGCGCGGTGCACGCCAGCCCCGTCAGCGCGATCGTGATCCACACGATCGCCACGTTCGGATCGGTCGTGTACGCGGCGCCGATGATCGTGAGCCCCATCAGCATCCCGATCACGATGATCGTCTTGCGCACGCGCGTCTGCTCGAAGCCGCGCTGCACGAGGTAGTCGACGAGCCAGCCGCCGACGATCAGGTCGGCGATCGCGGCGACGATCCACGGCACCATCGCGTAGGCGCCGGTCTTGAGAACGTCCATGTGATACGTCTTGACGAGATAGCCGGGCAGCCACGTCAGCAGCAGATAGAACGAGTAGCCGTAGGCGGCGAAACCGATCGTCAGCCCCCACACCTTGCGCTGCGTCAACAGATAGGCGAGCGCCCCGCCGACGCTGCCTGCGGTGGTGAGCCCTTCGGGCTGCGCGCCGCCCTCGCGAATGTACTCGCGCTCGGCGTGCGTGAGCCGCTTGTCCTCGCTCGGGTTCCGGTAGAACGCGTAGAACGCGATGAAGAACAGAAAGCTCAGGATCGCGGTGACGACGAACGTCGCGCGCCAGCCGTAGTAGTACAGGATCACCGAGACGAATGGAACCCCGATCCCGGTCGCGAGCTTGGCGGCCGAGTCGAAGATCGCGGTGGCGAACCCGCGCTCTTTGATCGGAAACCAGTAGCCGATCGCCTTCGCGTTGATCGGGAACGTCGGCGTCTCGGCGATGCCGAGCAGTAGCCGCGTGCCGAAGAGCGTCGCGAAGCCGTTCGCGAGCGCGGTCAAGCCCGAGGCGATCGCCCACAGCAGCGCCGTCGCCCGGCCGATCACGACGACGCCGTAGCGGTCGAGGAAGACCCCGATCGGGATCTGCAGCAGCGTGTACGTCCACGCGAAGGCGCTGAGCAGGTACCCGAACTGCACGTCGTCGACCCCGAACTCGGTGCGCAGCGAGGGTCCGGCGACGGTGAGGTTCACGCGGTCGAAGTAGTTGATCAGGACGCCGATCCCGAGCAGGACGGCGATCCCCCAGCGCAGGTTGGTGACGCGTTCGGCGGGGGCGATGATGCTGCGTTGCACGGTGCGGTTCTCCCCGGACGTTTTCGGGCCGTATTCCCCATCGGAGCGGGCGCGCTAAGAAAGATCGCCGCCGACGACGAAAAGCGGCTTTGGAATGAAACGCACGCCGCCCTGGGTCTTCGTGGCCGCCGTCGGGGTACAGCTCGCGGCGCTTGGTCTGTGCCTGCTGGCGATGGAGTGGCATCTGCACGTCCACGACGAGGAGGAGGCGCCGGACGAGCCGGCCGCCCCCGCGCCGTCCGAGCCGGAGCCCGAGGCGCGCCGGGAGGCGCTCTCGCCGGCCCCCGCCCCGGCCGTGAGCGAGATCGCGTTCGCGTACCGCCCGCCCGCGCCGCCGCGCGAGCCGGTGCCTGCGCCGGCCCACGAGCCCGCGCCGCCGCCGAACCGCGACTACGAGCCGGCCCCCGTGCCGGCGCCGCCGATGGCGGCGGACCGCGAGGAGCCGCAGCTGCGCCGCCCGATCGTCCGGGCCGTCGAGTCGTCGTCGGCGCCGCGGTTCGGGCCGCCGCCGGAGCGGGTCGCCGAGGAGGGCGACGCGCCGCGCTTCATCATGGAAGCCGCCGACGCGACGACGCAGATCGTGCGCGGCAGCGCCGGCGAGGGGAGCCTCGCCTTCGGTTTCTATCCTGACGGGAACATTCGGTTCGTGGACGTCGACGGCGGTCGCTACGCCGGCAAGGCCGAGAGCGCGCGGGCGCGGATGCGCGAGATCGACGGCATGCGCGCGTTCACGGTGCAGATCGGCGTGGGATCGGACCAGCGCTTGCAAGCGACGTTCACCGGCGGAACGCACGACGCCGAAACGATCGCCCTCGAGCCGCTGGTCGGCTGGAGCGTCGCGTGAACGTCCTCGACCGCCTCGACACCACGCTGCGCGTCGTCGGCGGTGCGCGCCTGGAGGGAAGCGTCGAGGTGCAGGGCGCCAAGAACGCCGCGCTCCCCATCATGGCGGCTGCGCTGCTCGCGCGCGGGAAGGTGACGCTGCGCCGCGTCCCGCGCATCACCGACGTCTCGGTGATGTGGTCGCTGCTCGAAGCGCTCGGCGCGCGGCTCTCGACGCAGGACCGCAACACGATCACGATCGACGCCGCCAACGTGAGCAAGGCGCGCGCGCCCTACACGCTGGTGCGCAAGCTCGCGGCGTCGTTCGATCTGTGCGGACCGCTGCTGGGGCGCTTCGGCCGGGCCGAGGTGCCGCTCCCCGGCGGCTGCGTGCTCGGCACGCGCGCGACCGACATGCACGAAGCGGCGTTTCGCGCGCTCGACGCCGACGTCGCCGTCGCGCACGGCTACTTGATCGCGAGCGCGCGCAACGGAAGGCTGCACGGCGGCGAGATCGAGTTTCGCATGCCCTCGGTCGGCGCGACGAAGAACGCGATGCTGGCCGCGGTCACCGCCGAAGGCGACACGGTCATTCACAACGCGGCGATGGAGCCGGAGGTCGTCGACCTGGCGAACTTCCTGGTCGCGATGGGCGCGAAGATCGCCGGTGCCGGCGGCGACACGATCCGCGTGACCGGCGTGTCGGAGCTGCACGGCGTCGAGTACGAGATCATCCCCGACCGCATCGCGTGCGGCACGCTCTTGCTCGCGGGCGCGATCACCCGCGGCGACGTGACGGTGAAGAAGACGCGCCCCGACGACGTGCTCGCGCTGCAGCTCGCGCTCGGCGAGTGCGGCGTCAAGGTGACGAGCGGCGAGGACTGGATCCGTGTCCAAGCCGAGACGGTAAAAGGCGGCACCGACGTGGTGACCGCGCCGCATCCGGGGTTCCCGACCGATCTGCAGCCGCAGATGCTCTCGTTCCTGTGCACCGCGCCCGGCGTGAGCGTCGTCGAGGAGTCGATCTTCAACGCGCGCTTCTCGTACGTCAACGAGCTGGTCCGCATGGGCGCCGACGTGCGCGTCGCGATGGACAACAACACCGCGCTGGTCAAGGGCGTCCCGAGCCTCTCCGGTGCCCCGGTCGAAGCGCCCGACATCCGCGCCGGCGCGGGCTTGGTGCTGGCCGGCCTCGCCGCCGCCGGCGAAACCGAGATCATCGGCCTGGAATACATCGACCGCGGCTACGAGCGCCTCGAAGAAACGCTCTCGGCCCTAGGCGGCCAAGTCCAGCGCGCCAGCGGCATCGTCCCCTTCAGCGAACCAACCGGCACCTTCGAGACGAGCGTCTACCCCAGCGTGTGACAGGCTCCCCAATAGCGATCCCTACGCAGCGGGTCTCCTCGGTAATAGTCCGTTTGAGATGAGCCGTCTATCCCAGCGTACCCGCCCAGCGACGGGCGCCGTCAAGCGATTTCGGCCGGAGGCGCTTCGTCGCGCCCTTCCTGACCCGCGCCGACAGCGGGTGCGATGCCGCGCGTGAAGAGCGGAATCCGGTTGATGTGCTGCTCCAGCGCCGCGATGAAGCGTTGCGGCAAGAGCTGTTGTTCATTGAGATGCGGCCACTCGGCCCGAATTCGGTCCACCATGTCGCGCGCGGAATTGAGGACGATGCCGCGCGGCACGCCGGCGCGGCGAGCGAACCGTTCTAGGCGGTCGTCCGAGATCTGGCTCCAATCTTTCGTTCGGGCGAGCGTCAGAGCCAGTTTGTCGTTCGGAACGTAGGCGATCGTTGAGACGTAGTCGTACGCGGGCGAAAGCTCCGGCGTGCGGCCATCCCGGTAGATCACGCTCCAGTTCTTCAAGTGCATGTCGGCATTGCCGATCGCAATTGAAAATACCAGCCGCCGGACGAATTCTGCCGCCTGCGCTTCGCCCATCGTCCTCCAGATGCCACCGAGCATATTGGCGTAGCTGACGTTCTCGTACTTTTGAGCGGGATACTGGTTGAAGACTTGCGCGAAGTCTTCGATGTGTATGCGCGTGTCTCCGTCGCGATCGAACCGTTTGATGTACATCGCCATGCCGAGGTCGCTCCGAACCTCAGGCGGCATATTTGCAATCTCCGCGGAGTTGACGAGGCCGATCTCGGGTACGTCGATGCCGACTCGTCGCGCGAAGGCAAGCATCGTGTATTCGTTCTCCGGAACGTTCGCGTAGGTAGCGGACGGCATTTTGACGATCCAGCGGCCGCCCTTGCCGTGCACGGGGATGGTCAGGCCGCCGTTCGCTTCGCGGATCGCGCTGAATTTGAGCTGCACGCCGGCTAGAGAGAACTTCAGCACTCGAGGGTCGTTCTCGACCTCGGGCGCCACGACGGCGTCGTCGTACGGCGGCGCAACGATACCGGCCGCATGCCGCGCGACCACTGCGCCGGGAAGATCCTCTCCAAGCAACCAGAGCAGAGGAAAGTCACGGGCGGGATTCACCTGAGCGCGCTCGGCCAGATACGTGCGAAGCTGTCCTTCAGGCAGAAGGTTTGCGAAGAACGGCGGAAGCCTCACCCGCGGCGGACGCGCGAGCGCGCTCAACTCTCCTTTGGCGTTGAGGAATCCGAGGCTGAGCATCGGGCGTTCGGCGTCCGCCAAGTACGCAGGATCGAAGACGAAGACGTTGTGATCGCTGCCGAGATTCGTTACGGAACCGGCTCGGTAATCGCCGACAAAGATGTCGAGAGCGTGCTGCATTCAGTCCGGGTCGGCAACAAAGAGCGGCCGCTCTTCGGGGGGAAGGGCCCGGCCGGTCAACGCGTTTACCGTGTCGACGAGCTCGGTGGGCACGAGCATGACTTCAAGAGACAGCGCCCGCGCGATGTCTTGCAGCGTGCTGAACCGCGGATCGGACTTGCCTCGTTCGATCTTCGAATAGTTGTTCTGAAGCACGCCGCTCCGCTTGGCCACGTCGTGCTGGGTCATCCCCAGCCCTTGACGGCGGGATCGCAACGGCTTAGATACAGTAGTATCTATCACACCCATAATATATCGAAAACGATATAGAATGTCCAGGCACGCCGTGGACGGTCCACGTCGCAGCCGAATGAGGGCAAGGTGGGGATGCTTGGCTGCTGCTCTTTTCTCTGCGGGCTCGCTTGCCGTGGCGTCAGCGCTACCTCTCGCGGGCGGCAATCATGGCAATCTCGACGCTGCAGCCGGGGCGGGCGAGCTTGCTTTCAACGCAGGCGCGGACCGGCGGGTTCTCCTTGTCGACCCAGGCGTCCCAAACCGAGTTCAATTCGTCGAATGCCGTGATGTCGGCGAGCCAGATCTGCGCCGCGAGAATGTGCGACTTGTCGCTGCCGGCTTCGGCGAGGAGCGCTTCGAGCTGCGCCAGGATGTCGCGCGTTTGGCCGGCGACGCCGGCGGACGGATCGCTCGCGAGGTGGCCGTTGGTGTAGATCGTGTCGCCGTGGATGACGGCGCGGCTCATGCGCGGGCCGCGGTGCAGGCGCTCGATGGTCGTCGTCAATTCGTTTCTCCGTTCGAAAGTTAGCGGGTGAAGTCCACGGCGGCGCTGTTGCCGCCGCTGACGAGAACGCACACGCGCTCGCCGCGCGCGGGCACGTATGCGCGCGAAAGCAGCGCGGCAAAGGCCGCGGCGCCGCCCGGCTCGGCGACGATCGTCAGCGCGCGCCACAGCGTTTCCTGCGCTGCGCGAATTGCCTCGTCGTCGACCAAGACCACGCGTTCGACGTAGCTCTGCGCGTACGGCAGCATCAGCTCGCCGACGCGGCGCGGCGCGAGCGAGTCGGCGGCGATGGTGTCGGTCGGCGCGTCGACGGGACGTCCCGCTTCGAGCGCGCGCGTCAGCGTCGGCGCGCCGTGCGGCTCGACGCCGACGACGCGCACGCGGCCCGCGTACCAGGCGGCGATCCCGCCGATCAAACCGCCGCCGCCGACCGCGACCAGCAGCGTGTCGATCTCCGGCAGCTGCTCCTCAAGCTCCGCGGCGAGCGTGCCGGTGCCGAGCAGCGTCTCGCGCGCGTCGAACGCGTGCACCGAGAGCGCACCCGATGCGGCGATCGTCGCTTCGCACGCGGCGAGCGCGTCGGCGTAGCGGTCGCCGGCGATCTCGAGCCGCGCGCCGTACGCGCGGATGCGGTCGAGCTTCGCCGGCGGCGAGATGCTCGGCACGAAGATGGTCGCCGGGACGCGGCGCTTCATCGCGGCGTACGCGACCGCGGCGCCGTGGTTGCCGCCCGACGCCGCGACGACGCCCGCCGGCGGAACCTCGCGCAACAGCAGGTTCGCGAAGGCCCCGCGCGTCTTGAACGAGCCGGCGTGCTGGAGCAGCTCCAGCTTCGCGAACAGCGCAATGCTCGGATCGAGACCGACCTCCGTCGGGTCGAGCGGGAGGACCGGCGTGCGGCGCACGTACGGCGAGATCAGCCGCGCCGTCTCGGTGATTGCCTGGCGGTCGCCCTTCGACGGGCTCAGGGTGACAGGGTCGGTGGTCGGCATCGCGCTTGACATGATAGGAGGAAATTAGCAAAATGGCAATATGCCGATAGACCTGGCGCTGCGGGCGCTGGCGAACGAGCGCCGGCGCCAGATTCTCGCCTGGCTGAAGGACCCGCGCGAGCACTTTCCGCCGCAGGTCGACGGCGATCTGGTCGACGACGGCGTCTGCGGCGTGTTGATCGCGCGCAAGCTCGGGGTGAGCCAGCCGACGGTGAGCGAGCACCTCAAGGTTCTCTCGCACGCGGGGCTGCTGCGCGCCAAGCGGATCAAGCAGTGGACGTTCTACCGGCGCGACGAAGCGCGGATCGCCGAGATCAAGCAAGCGATCTCGGAGACCGTCTGAGGATTTCCCTCGCGGGGCCCGAACGCAGGGGGGTCGTTTTCAAAGCGGCTTCGTCGCACGTGCGCCGCGGCCCACGCTGGGAGTCATCATCATCGATATCGGGATCGACCTCGGAACCGCCAACGTCCTCGTCTACGTCCGTGGCAAAGGGATCGTGTTGCGCGAACCGTCCGTCGTCGCCAAAGACGTGCGGACGAACAAGACGCTCGCCGTCGGCGAAGAAGCGCGGCTGATGCTCGGCAAGACGCCGAGCAACATCCAGGCGATCCGCCCGCTGCGCGACGGCGTCATCGCGGACTTCGAAGTGACCGAAGCGATGCTCGGCTACTTCATCAAGAAAGTCACGCGGCAACGCTCGTTCTGGAGCACGCTGTTCCGCCCCAAGCCCTCGGTGGTGATCTGCGTTCCGGCCGAGATCACGTCGGTCGAGGAACGCGCGGTGCGCGACGCGGCGAAGCTCGCCGGCGCCAAGTCGGTCGACATCATCGAGGAGCCCATGGCGGCCGCGATCGGCGCGGGGCTGCCGATCGACGGGCCGTCGGGGAACATGGTCGTCGACATCGGCGGCGGCACGACCGACGTGGCGGTGATCTCGCTCGGCGGGATCGTCGTCTCGCAGTCGATCCGCGTCGCCGGGAACAAGCTCGACGAAGCGATCATCCGCCACATCCGGCGCGTCTACAACCTGATGATCGGCGAGCGCACCGCGGAAGAGATCAAGATCAAGATCGGCTCGGCGTATCGCTTGGAGCAGGAGCTCGCCATGGAGATCCGCGGCCGCGACCTCATCAACGGGCTCCCCAAGACGGTGAAGATCACCTCCGAGGAAGTGCGCGAGGCGCTCTCCGAGCCGGTGCAGGCGATCGTCGAAGCCGTCAAGGCCGTGCTCGAGAAGACACCGCCCGAGCTGGCGGCCGACATCATCGACCGCGGCGTCATCCTGACCGGCGGCGGCGCGCTGCTGCGCGGTCTCGACACGCTGTTGGGTGAGGTCACAGGAATCCCCGTTATCGTGGCGGAGGACCCCATGTCGTGCGTCGCCATCGGGACCGGGCAGCGCGTCGGTTTCGCCGGCGCGATGAGCGGCTGAGCGGGCCCCGCCGAACCGCCGAGCCTGCCCCTTCGTTTCTAAGGAATAGGATGACGAGCGGTACGCCAAGGGCCCTAGTTTTCACGCTCGGCAGCGTGCCGCTGCTCGCGGCCGCGCTTGCGCTGCTGTGCACCGGGACGTCGGCGGCGGAGAACGCGACGGCCGACTTGAACACGCCCGCGTACCACATCGTCACCGACGCCGCGCACACGAACCTGAACACCGGCGACTTCGAGATGCCGCACAAGGTGCACCTCACGCGACCCGGCACCGACGCGGTCGCCGACAGCGCGCACGGCAACTCGAAGCTCGGGACCGCGTCGCTGATCGGCAACGTCGTCGTCCACGACAGCGGGAACGCGCCCGAAGCGGGCGCCCAAAACGGCTACAACGGCAGCGGTCCGGCGACGCTGCTCTGCGATCAGCTCGAGATCGACTCGAAGGCGAAGCTCTACACCGCGACCGGCCACGTGCACTTCAGCCAAGGAACGCGCAGCGGCACCGCCGACAAAGCAATCCTCAACCGCGCCAGCGGGATGCTGCACCTCGAAGGCAGCGTTCACCTCAGCGACAACGGCTCGACGCTGAGCGGCGACTCGGTCGATTACAATCTCAACACGAAGGACGCCGAGGTCCACGGCAACCCGGCGGTGATGTCGCAGCCGGCGAACCAGCCCGCGCAGCCGGCGAAGTCGCAGCCGCCGAAAACTTCGCCGAACCCCAAGTCACCGCCGCCGAAGACGAAGCTGAAACCGGCGCCGACGCGAAAGCCGTAGCGCCGATGCGAACGCGCGCGCGCACCGCGCTCGCCGGAGTCTCGCTCGCGCTGAGCGTGGCCTTCTGCGCGGCCGCTCCGTCCGCGCCGCCCTCGCCGGCGGCGTCGCCGTCGCCGTCGCCGGCGCCGAGCGCGGTCAGCCCGGCGCCGAAAAACGCTGCGATCCCCGTGCCGAAAGCTGGTGCGAAACCTGCAGCGAAAACCGGTGCAGCGTCGTCGCTCGAGACGCCGTACTACCGTGTCGAGACGGACGAGATCTCGTACAAGGGCGGCAACGGCGACTTCACCATGCCGCACAAGGTAACGTTCTCGCGGCCGGGGAGCGATGCTACCGCGGAGCGCGCGGACGGCAACCAAAAACGCGGCACCATCTCGCTGTACGGCAGCGTCGTCGTGCACGACAACGGCAACGCGCCCGAAGCCGGCGCGGAGAGCGACGAGTACGCCAAGGGCGGCCCGGCGACGCTGACGTGCGACCAGCTCGACGTCGACTCGAAGGCGAAGATCTACACCGCGATCGGACACGTCCACTTCGAGCAAGGCTCGCGCAAAGCCGACGCGGAGCGCGGCGTGATGAACCGCAGCACCGGGATGTTGCGGCTCGAAGGCAACGTGAAGACCGTCGACGGCGAGTCCTCGCTCACGGCCGCGAACATGGACTACAACACCAACACGAAGCACGTCGAAGCGAACGGCAAGCCGATCGTGATCAAACAGCCCGTCCCTACGCCCGAGCCCGGCTCCGCCTCCCCGACCCCGAAACCCAAGAAGCGCCGGCTCCCGTTTTAACGGCGCTCCGCCCCAGGCTCGGGTGCGAAGCACCCCGGCGCGAAGCGCCGACGAACTTCGTTCGCGGGTTCCGGAACGGAACCCACGCCCCCCACGCATAAATGCGTGGGGCCCCCAATCCGACCTCGCAACGACATGACGAACACTGCACCATCCCACTGCGCTCGGTCCATCCACACTCTCTCGTGATCGGACTTTTTGACGACGCGGAAGGCGGCGGTGGGCGCAAGGTTCGCGAGCCGCTGGCGGCGCGGATGCGGCCGCGGACGCTCGACGAGTTCGTCGGCCAGGAGGCGATCGTCGGGCCGGGGCGCGCGCTGCGGCGCGCGATCGAGTCGGATCAGGTTCCTTCGATGATCTTGTGGGGACCGCCCGGCACGGGGAAGACGACGCTGGCGCGGATCGTCGCGCAGCAGACCGGCGCGCACTTCGCCGCGCTCTCGGCGGTGAGCGCCGGCGTCGCGGACCTGCGCCGCGTCGTCGCCGACGCGCAAAAGCTGCGCGCCGCCGGGCGCCGCACCGTGCTCTTCATCGACGAGATCCACCGCTTCAACAAGGCACAGCAGGACGCGGTGCTGCCGTACGTCGAGGACGGCACCGTCACGCTCATCGGCGCCACCACGGAGAACCCGTCGTTCGAGGTGAACTCGGCGCTGCTCTCGCGCTCGCGCGTGTTCGTGCTGAAATCGCTCGCTGACGAGGACGTGCGCGCGCTGGTCGAACGCGCGCTGCACGACCCCGAGCGCGGGCTCGGCAACGCGAACGTCAAGCTGACGCCCGACGCGCTCGACGCGCTGGTGAATCTCGCAAACGGCGACGCGCGCGCGGCGCTGTCGACGCTCGAGTTCGCCGCCTCGGCCGCCCCCAAAGACGAGGGCGGCGCGCGCGTCGTCGACGAGCGGACGATCGCCGATGCGCTGCAGCGCCGCGCGACCGGTTACGACAAGTCGGGCGACGCGCACTACGACACGATCAGCGCCTTCATCAAGACGATTCGCGGCAGCGATCCCGACGCGGCGGTCTACTGGCTGGCGCGGATGATCGACGCCGGCGAAGACCCGCTGTTCATCGCGCGCCGGCTGGTGATCCTCGCCAGCGAGGACGTCGGCTTGGCCGATCCGCACGCGCTTCCGCTCGCGATGGCGGCGCAGCAGGCGGTGCATTTCGTCGGCATGCCCGAAGGCTTCTACCCGCTCGCGCACGCCGTGCTCTATCTCGCCACCGCACCGAAGTCGAACAGCGTTGGCCGTGCGTACTCCGCGGCGCTCGAAGACGTGCAGTCGACGCGCAACGACCCGGTCCCGCTCCATCTGCGCAACGCGCCGACCAAGCTGATGCGCAACCTCGGCTACGGTGAAGGCTACCGCTACGCGCACACCGACTACGCCGCGATGGATGCCGAGGGCGACGTTCCGCCGGCGATCGTGCTGCAGTCGAATCTGCCGGACGCGCTCGGCGAGCGCCGGTACTTCGAGCCCACGCGACAAGGCGACGAGGCGCGGCTGCGCGCGTG
>JAFAKB010000029.1 GCA_019235885.1 Candidatus Eremiobacterota bacterium
CTGAAGGCGGACGCGCTCTCGAAGCGGGTGACCGACGACATCGCAACCGTCCTGCACGACAAGCACGTACGGCTCCAGTACTCGGCCGACGTGCTGCCGCCGGCGAAGCCGTCGGGCGAGGGCGAGAGTCCCGAGGAGAAAGCGGCTAACCAGCGGTTCTTCCGCCAAGTCGGGTACGGTTTGGGCCGGATCGCGCACCTTCCCGGCAACGTCGGCTACATCGATCTGCGCTACTTCTTCCAGACGCCCGAGACGATCGGGCCCGTGTTCGACGGGATCGCTAACTCGGTCGCCTATTCGGACGCGATCATCCTCGATCTGCGGCGCAACCACGGCGGCGATCCGGCGGCGATCGCGCGATTGCTCAGCCACTTTCTCCCGCCGAAGACGCACCTGAACGACTTCGTCGCCCGCGGCGACGGCGACGCGAAGGTCGCGGAGTCGACGTACACCGAGGACGTGCCGGGACCGCGGATCACCGCGCCGCTGTACGTGCTCACCTCGGGAGAGACGTTCTCGGGCGGCGAAGAGTGCGCGTACGACGTGCAAGCGCTCAAGCGCGGCACGCTGATCGGCGCGGTCACCGGTGGCGGCGCGAACCCCGGCGACATGCGGCGGATCGACGACCACTTCGCGATCTTCGTCCCCGACGAGCGCGCGCGGAACCCGATCACGCAGACGAACTGGGAAGGCGTCGGCGTGAAGCCCGATCAGGCGGTGCCGCGCGAGCGCGCGCTGGCGGTCGCGTACCAGGCCGCGCTCGACGCGAAGCTGCGCGACCCTGCGCTCCTCACCGCGCAGCGCGACGCGCTACAGAAGCTGCGCGCCAAGGTCGACACGATGAGCGACGCGGAGATCTTCGCGCTCTAAGCTTCTTCTCACGGCGAGAGGCGTTCCAGCGTCCAGCCGTCGTCGGCGCGGACGTAGGCGATGCGGTCGTGCACGCGGTTGGGACGGCCTTGCCAGAACTCGAAGCGATCCGGCACGACCCGGTAGCCGCCCCAGAACGGCGGGCGCGGGACCTCGCCGGGAAAGCGCAGATCGGTTTCCGCGATCGCACGCTGCAGCGTCTCGCGGTCCGGCACGGCGGCGCTCTGGCGCGACGCCCACGCGCTCAGCCGGTGGCCGCGCGGGCGCGTCGCGAAGTAGGCGTCGCTCTCGACGTCCAGGACGCGCTCGACCGCCCCTTCGATTCGCACCTGCCGCTCCAGCGCGCCCCACCAGAACAGCAACGCGGCGTGCGGGCGCGCTGCGAGCTCTTCGCCTTTGCGGCTCTCGTAGTTGGTGAAGAACACGAAGCCGCGCGCGTCCCACTGCCGCAGCAGCACGATGCGCGCCGAGGGACGGCCGTCCGCGCCGGCCGTCGCGACCGTCATCGCGTTCGGCTCGACGATCGCCTCGTTCGCGAGCGCGTCGCCGAGCCAGGCGCGGAACTGCTCGAACGGATCGCGCGCGACGACCTCCACCGGAAGTTCCCCGCGCTGATAGGTGATGCGGCGAGTGCGAATCTCTTCGTCCATCGTCTTCCTTGCTACGGAAAGCGCCCGGCGAGCACGCCGCCGGCGAGCGCGAGCACGACCACGAAGCCGCCCGCGAGCGCCAGCGGGAGCGCGGCGTCGATGCGCTTCTTCTCCGTCGTCGTGCTGTTGGCGAGCGCGGCGAGGTGCGCGCGCAGCGTCCCGGCGTCGTTCGCGCGCGCGTACGCGCCGTGGCCGGACGCGGCGATCTGGCGCAGCGCGTCCTCGTCGATCGTCGCCTCTTCGTTCGTGCCGGGGACGAACTGGCCGCTGTTGGTCCCGATGCCGACCGTGTCGATCTCGATCCCGTTCGCGCCGATCTGCTGCGCCGCTTGCAGCGGGTCGATTCCCAGGTTGTTCACGCCGTCGGTGATGAGCACGATCGCGCGTTTGCCGGAGGCTGGAAGCTGCCGCGCCGCCGCGGCGAGGGCGTCGCCGATCGCGGTCCCGCCGTTCGGCGGCGGGATGCGCCCGATCGCGTCGCGCACCGCGTCCTTGTCGTCGGTGAGCGGCTGCACGACCCCGGCACCGCTCGAGAACGCGACGATCGCCAGCCGCGTGCCGTCGGGGACGCCGTCGGTGAACGCGCGCACCGCCGCGGCCGCTGCGTCAGCGCGCGACGGAGCGACGTCGGTGGAGCGCATCGAGCCCGACGTGTCGACGCACAGCACGACTGCCCCGCCCCGTACGGGGACGTTGGCGACGAACCGCGGGCCCGCGAGCGCGCCGCCGAACGCGACGATCCCCGCCGCGCAGGCGAGCGCGATCGCGCGCGCCGGATCGAAGCCCGGCTTCGTCGCCGACTCGAAGAACGCCAGATCGCTGTACGCGAGCGCCGACGCGCTCGCGCGCTGCGCGGCGACGTGCGCCGCCCACAGAAACGCCGCCGCCAGCGCGATCCCGAGCAGCAGCCACAGCGGATGCGCGAGGGTCATGCCGGAAGCCCGAACGCGCGCAGCAGCGAGCCGCGGCCGTCGCGCTCGTCGAGCCCGCCGACCCGCCAGCCGGCGGCCTCAAAGCGTTCGTGCAAAGCCGCTTCGCGAGCGCGCGACGCATCGCGGTACCGCGTGCGCGCGCGAGCATCGACGAAGACGCGGCGCACGCGGCCGCTCTCCGCGTCGCGCAGGGGCACGAAGCCGCGCAGCGGGAGCTCGTCGCGCCACGGGTCGCGCGCCAGCAGCACCGTCGCGTCGAAGCGCAGCGCGGCACGGGCGAGCGTCTCGTCGTCGGGGAGATCGAAGCCGTCGGCGATCGCGAGCAGCGAGGCGCCGCGGGGCAGCGCGCGCAGCGCGATCGATAGCGCAGTCTGGAACCGGAACGGTTCGGCGGCGTGGACGAGCGGTGCGGCGCGGCGGTCGTGGACGACGCGCTCGTCGACGATCCGCGCCGCGCGGTCCTCGCCTTCGAGCGCGTGGAACCACGCGCGCACTGCTTCGTCGGCCGCGTTCGCGAGGGCGCGCTTGCGGCCGACGCGCATCGAGCCGGACTCGTCGACGATCGCCGCGAGCACCAGCGCCGTCTCTTCGAGGTAGACGCGCGTCTGCAGCGCGCCGGCGCGCGCCGTCGCGGCGTGGTCGATCCGCCGCGGATCGTCGCCCGGCACGTACTCGCGCAGCTGCGCGAACACGAAGCCGTCGCTGGCGTTGGTGCGCGCGCGCGGCACGCTGCCGCGCAGCGCGTGCCGCGGCGTCGGACGCCGCGCGCCTGCAACGATCGCCGCGCGCAGCGCGTTCACGGCGCCGGCACCGAGGCGACGATGCGGCGCACGACCTCTTCCGGATCGCCGCCGGCGATCGCGATCCGGTCGTCGTACGAGATACGGTGCCGCAACACGGAAGGCGCCAGATCCCGCACGTCGTCGGGCGCCGCGAAGGCGCGGTCTTCGAGGTACGCGCGAGCGCGCGCCAGCGTGACGAGCGCGAGCGCGGCGCGCGGCGAGGCGCCGTGCGCGACCAATTCCGCGCCGCGCGTCGCGCGGACCAGGTCGATCGCATAGTCGCGCACCTTCGCGTCGACGAAGACCGCGTGCGCCTCGCGCTGCCAGCGCAGCACGTCTTCGAGCGCGGCGGCGTCCGCGCGCAGCGGCGGCTCGCCGGCGCCGAACCGGTCGACGATCGTGCGTTCTTCCTCCCGCGAGGGATACGGCACGACGACCTTCGCCAGAAACCGGTCGAGCTGCGCGAGCGGGAGCGGGTAGGTGCCTTCGGAATCGAACGGGTTCATCGTCGCCAGCACGACGAACGGCGCCGGGAGATCGTGGGTCTGCGGCCCGATCGTCGCGCGCCGCTCCTGCATCCCCTCGAGCAGCGCCGACTGCACCTTCGCCGGCGCGCGGTTGATCTCGTCGGCGAGCACGACGTTGGCGAAGAGCGGACCGAGCACCGTCGCGAACTCGCCGCTCTTCTGATCGAAGACGCGCGTTCCCACGATGTCGGACGGGAGCAGGTCGGTCGTGAACTGCACGCGCCGGAAGACGCCGCCGACCGCCGCGGCGAGCGCGCGGCAGGCCAGCGTCTTGGCGACGCCCGGCGCGCCTTCCAGCAAGACGTGGCCGCCGGCGATCAGTGCGAGGACCAGCGCTTCCACGACCTCGTCCTGTCCGACGATCGTCGCACGCACCGCGTCGAGCACCGCGTGCGGGCGGACTTCTTCGGCGCGCTGCGCGGAGAGCGGGGTCGTCATCGCAGCCAGCCCTCCGTCGTCTCGATCAGCTCTTGCGAAGAACGATCGCGCAGCTGCGCCGGGCCGAACGCCGTGCGCTCCGCCGCCGTCAGCGCCGCGCGCAGCGCGCGGTCGTCCGTCGCGCGCAGCGCGTCGCGCAGCGTCGCGCCGGAATTCGTTCCGGCCGCTTCGAACAGCGCCGCGCGCAGGGCCCCGAGCGAACCGTTCGCCGGCGAGCTGGAATACGCGCGCAGCGCCTCGGCGACCGCATCGCGCGGCGTACGCGGCGGTTCGGCAACCGGCGCCGGCGCCGGCGCGAGCGGCGGCGCAACCGGGACGCTGCGCTGCCGGCGCACGACGAACCACACGACCAGCGCGACGACGAGCGCGCCGGCGAAAAGAACCAGCAGCACCGCGAGGGTGCCGAGGTTGAGCAGCCGCTGATACGATTCGTTTCCGAGCGGGGGTCCTTCGACGACGACCGTCACCGGATTGGACGAGAAGCGCGAGGGCTTGCCGGTGCGGGCGTCGATCGCGTCGAGGTACGCGGGCTTGAACGTGTACGTACCGCGCGCGACCGGCTCGAGGGTGAGCGTCTCGACGACGTCGGTGCCGTTCGGGGCTTGCGTGACGCGCCGCTCGTCGCCTTCGAGCTGCATCGTGCCGACGTCGGGGACGACCACCTCGTCGAGCGCGGCGACGTGCTCGCGCACGTGCGTGTGGATCGCCAGATGAAAAACTTGGTGGACCTGCACCTGCATGCGGTCGGCGCGCATCGAAAGGGCATCGACGTGCAGCCTGCGCAGTTGCGCCGAAACCGGCGACGCGGCAAACCCCAGCATCACGACGGCGGCGAACGCCGCCGTTAATCGACGCGCTCGAGCCATCGCGCGAAGAGGCTCCGCGCGTCGAACGGACCGGGAGACGCTTCGGGGTGAAACTGCACCGCTTCGATCGGGAGCGTGCGGTGCCGAAAGCCTTCGTTGGTTCCGTCGTTGAGGTTGACCATCGTGGCCTGCAGGTCGGCCGGGAGCGACTCGCCGTCGACGGCGTAGCCGTGGTTGTGCGCGGTCACCAGCACTTCGTCGTGCACGAGGTCCTTCACCGGCTGGTTTCCGCCGCGGTGGCCGTACTTGAGCTTGTACGTCTTCGCCCCGCACGCCAGCGCGAGCAGCTGGTGGCCTAGGCACACGCCGAAGACCGGCTTCTTTCCGATCAGCTCGCGCAGCGTCTCGACGGTTTTGCCGAGGTCGCGCGGATCGCCGGGCCCGGGCGAGACGACGACCGCGTCGGGGTTCTGGGCCAGGATCTGCTCGCTGTTCGCGCCGTACGGGAGCACCGTGACCCGCGCGTCGAGCGAGGTGAGGTCGCGGATGATGTTCTTCTTCACCCCGCAGTCGAGCAGCACGACGTGCTTGCGCCCGCTGCCGACCGTTTCGCCGGCGTGGTACGCGTCGGCGACCGAGGCCACGAGCCCCTGCGTTTTGAGCGCGTAGTCGCGCAGCGTCGACTCGACTCGCTCGACCGCCTCGTCTCCGACCGCGAGCGCCGCGGCGATCGTGCCGTGCTCGCGCAGCGCGATCGTCAGCGCGCGCGTATCGATCCCGACGATCGTGCGCACGCCCTGCGCGTCGAGCCACGAGCCCAAGTCCTGTTTTGACAGATAATGCGAGGGATGTTCCGCGAGGTGCTTGATCGCGGCGCCCGCGACGCACGCGTGCGGGTGCTGCGCGACCGTTCCGCTCACGCCGTAGTTGCCGATCAACGGGTAGGTGAAGGCGAGAATTTGCCCGGCGTACGAGGGGTCGGTGAGCGCCTCTTCATAGCCCGTCATCCCGGTGTAGAAGACGGCTTCGCCGAGCGCGATCCCGGTCGCGCTCAAGCCTTCGCCGTCGAAGCGCGTGCCGTCGGCGAGCAGCAGCGTGGCGGGATTCTTCGGCGCGCGGTTCATACGGCGACTTCCTCGCGCGGCAGGACGCGGCCGTGCTCGAAGACGACCGCGCCCTCGACGACGGTCGCGAGCGCGCGGCGCGGCAGCGTCATCCCGTCGAACGGCGTGTTCTTTCCCTTCGAGCGGAACAGCCGCGCGTCGACCGTCCAGGCGCGGTCGGCGAACACCGTCACGTCGCCGGGGCTGCCGACGTGGAGCATCCCGCCCGGCACGCCCAAGATGCGCGCGGGATTCGACGAGAACAGCTCGACGAACCGCGCGAGCGGCAGTTCCGGCAGCGCGAAGGCGTACGCGCCGAGCGCGATCTCCAAGCCGCTGAATCCGACCGGCGCCGCGGAGAGCAGCTGCGCCTTCTCCTCGGCGCCGTGCGGCGCGTGGTCGGTCGCGAACGCGTCGATCGTTCCGTCGAGCACGCCGGCGCGCAGGGCGTCGCGGTCGTGCGCGCCGCGCAGCGGCGGGTTCACCTTCGAGTCGGCACGGTAGTCGTCGAAGCGGTCGTCGAGAAAGACGAGGTGGTGCGGGGTTACTTCGCAGGTCACCCGAACGCCGCGCGAGCGCGCCCAGCGGATCAGATCGAGCGAGGTCGCGGTGGTGACGTGCGCGATGTGCCAGTTCTTGCCCGCGTCGGCGGCGATCAGCAGGTCGCGCGCGACGATCACGTCCTCCGCGATCGAGGGCGCGCCGTCGAGGCCGAGCCGCATCGAGGCCGGGCCTTCGTTCATCACCGCGTCGCCCTTGAGGTCCGGGTCCTCGCAGTGCGAGATGAACGCGTTCGGCAAGTCGGCGGCGTAGCGCGCGGCGTTGCGCAGCACGCGCGCGTCGCGCACGGTCGAGCCGTCGTCGCTGAACGCGACGCAGCCGGCGTCGGCGAGCAGGTGATAGGGCGCCAATTCCGTTCCGGCGCGCGCGCGGGTGAGCGCGCCGATCGGGTAGACCCGCGCCAGCCCGGCCGCGTCCGCGCGGCGCACCACTTCGCTCACGATCGCCGCGGAGTCGAGCGCGGGCTCGGTGTTCGGCATGCAGGCGACCGCGGTGAACCCGCCGGCGACCGCCGCGGCCGTCCCGGTCGCGATCGTCTCCTTGTGCGTCTGGCCCGGCTCGCGCAGGTGCACGTGCATGTCGATGAAGCCGGGCGCGACGATCGCGTTGCCGGCGTCGACGACGCGCGCATCTGCCGCCTCGAGGTGCTCGCCGATGCGGGTGACGAACCCGTTCTCGATCAGCACGTCGCGGTTCGCGTCGACCCGCATCGCCGGATCGACCAGCCGCCCGCCTTTGATCAATGTCTTCATGCTGCCACGGGGGCGCCGTTGACGAGCAGATCGAGCACCGCCATGCGGACGAAGACGCCGTTGTGCACTTGCGCGACGTAGCGCGACCGCGGGTCGTCGAGGACGTCGTCGGTCAGCTCGACGCCGCGGTTGTACGGCCCGGGGTGGAGGATCACGGCGTCGCTGCGCAGCGAGCGCAGCCGCGCGCGGTTCAGCTGATAGCGCTGCGTGTAGTCTTCCAACGAGGGCAGCAGTCCCAGCTCGATCCGCTCGCGCTGGATTCGCAGCATCATCACCGCGTCGACGCGGGGCAGGATCGCGTCCAGGTCGCGCTCGATCTTGACGCCGTTCGTCTCGAACTCGCGCGGCAGCAGGGTCGCCGGCCCGACCAGCGTCACGTCGATTCCCAGCGCGCGCATCCCGACGATGTTCGAGCGCGCGACGCGCGAGTGGAGGATGTCGCCGACGATCGCGACGCGCAAGCCGGCGAAGCGGTTGAACTCCTGGCGCAGCGTCATCAGGTCGAGCAGCGCTTGCGTGGGGTGCGCGTGCGTTCCGTCGCCCGCGTTCACGACGTGCCCGTCGAAGACGTCGGCGAGCCGGCGCGCGAAGCCGGACTCGTGGTGGCGCACGACGATCACGCGCACGCCGATTCCCCGCAGCGTCAGCGCGGTGTCGGCGATCGTCTCGCCTTTGCCGAGCGAGGAGGCACCCGGCGCAAAGCTGATGACGTCCGCGCCGACGCGCTGCTCGGCGAGCGTGAACGAGGTCGCGGTGCGCGTGGAGGCTTCGAAGAACAGGTTCAGCACCGGGACGCCGGCCAGCAGGTCGCGCGGCGGCAGGTGGTCCCGGAACGACACGGCGCGGTCGAGGACGCCGACGAGCTCTGCGGGGGTGAGATCGTCGACGTCGAGCAGGCTACGAGGCGGCACGGTCCTCGTCGGAGACCGTCACCGCGTCGCTCTCCGAGCGCTGCGCGGCGAGCACGACGTCGATGTGCTCGCGGCGGCTGGTCGGAATCTCCTTGCCGACGTAGTCGCCCTGGATCGGGATCTCGCGCAGCCCGCGGTCGATGAGCACCGCCAGCCGAATCGCGCGCGGCCGGCCGAGGTCGGTCACCGCGTCGAGCGCGGCGCGCACGGTGCGCCCGGTGTAGAGAACGTCGTCCACCAGGACGACCGTCTGCCCGGTGATCGTGCTGCGGATCTCCGACTCCGGCAGCTCGCGCGCGACGTCGTCGTCGCGGTAGAGGTTCACGTTCAGGAAACCGAGCTGCGGGAGCGAGCCGCGGATCTCGGCGATCTTCGAGGCGAGCCGCCGGGCGAGGGCTTCCCCGCCGCGCCGGATGCCGATCAAGAGGAGGCCGTCTTGGACGTCCTCCGGTTCGACGATCTGGTGAGCCATCCGCGCGATCGCCCGCTCGATCTCGTCGGGCGACATCAGCACGCGCCGCCTCGTCACCGCGGTCTGCATCGGCCCGAGGTTCGTCACCCTGGCACGTCTTGGCCTTCGCCCGGGCGCGATTCGGGCAGCGGTGCGGATCTGTGTTCGCGACTAGCGGCGGAGGATTGCGCAGGCGGTGGTGCCGATGGCGAGGAGGCGGCCGGAGCTGTCGTACATCTTCGCTTCGGCGACGGCGGTCGAGCGGCCGACGTGGAGGGCGACGCCTTCGCAGCGGACCGCGCCGGTCGCGGTCGTGACGCCGCGGATGAAGCGGACTTGCACGTCGGTCGTCGTGTAGGCAACCCCGGCCGGCAAGAGGGTGTGGATCGCGCAGCTCATCGCGGTGTCGAAGATCGTCAGCGCGAAGCCGCCGTGGACGACGCCGATCGGGTTGTAGTGTTCTTCGCCGGGATAGCCTTCGACGACGACGCGCCCTTCGTCGACCTCGGCAATCGTGAAGTTCACGAGCGAAGAGATCGGCGGACGCGGCAGCGTCCCGCTTTGAATCGCACGAATCGCGTCGAGCCCGCTGGAGCGCCGCACGAAGTCGATGGTCGGCGCCGGATCGTCCCACCGGACGAGGCGCTCGCGAGTGGCTTGCATAAGGCACGGGACATAGCGCGGAACCGTACGGTTGCGGGCAGGCGGAGCGCGCTGAGCCGCGTCGTATAACGACACCGCTGCTTTCGTCGGAGGTGTGGCGTGTCGTATCTGAACCGGCCTCGGTTGCATTTCGCCGGGCGTTTCGAGGCCGACGTCTCGACGGTCAACAACGATCCGGCCAACTTCAACAGCGCGCAGTTCGTCCGCGGCGACGATCAGCGCACGACCGACAACTCGAAAGGCGCGTGGAATCCGCGCGGCACGGGATCGTGGCGTCTGATCGCGTGCACTGTGACGGCCGCCGCGTACGCCGACGGCAGTGTTGCGCCGGACTCCGATCCAGTCATCGGCATGGCGGTCGCGCACAACCGTGATCGCGTCGCGCCGAAGATCGTCGACCTTGATCCGCAGCAGCAGCTCGTCTCGATGATTTGGGGCCTGGAGCTGCGTCTCGTCGACCGCTCCGGCGCCGACGCGCTGCGCGGCGCGTTCGAGCCCGCGGCGTTCAGCGATCTGTGGAACCGCGTTCCCAACGATCCGAATCCCGGCGACTTCACGCTCGGCGCGTTCTATCAGTCCGCGCTGACGAACGTCGCGTGGAACAACGCCCTCGACTCGCGCTGGCTGCGGGAGCTTCGTGCCGCCGTCGGCGGCGGACCGGTCTCGGTGAAGTTCAACGTCGACGGCTTCTCGATGGACTGGACCTCGCCGGTGTTCGCGACGGGGCGCATCGTCGGGACGATCGGCCCGGCGTACCCGAGCGATCCGAAGCGCTTCGTTCTGGGCCGCCATCTAGCGCCGGTCGGGCAGAGCCCGCTCAACTTCGCCGTGGCCGTCGTCGACGATGCAACGCAGCGCCTCGTGGTCGATCTCGGCAACGCGCTGCCGACCGCGACGCTCGGCGGGCCGATCGCGCCTGGCACGTTTACGCTCGCCGCGTTCGACGCGCAGACGACCATTGCGTCCTTCGGGTACGGCGGCGACGGCTGGTACGAAAGCACCGGGGGAATCTGCGAAGTCCCCGCCGACGGCACCCTCTCCGGCAATCAAGGTGCGCACATCGCGTTCTCGCCGCTGCTGTTGCTCGATTCCGCGAACGGCAACGCCGTGCTCGCCGCCGAAGCCGCCAACGGCGCGCACGTCCGCGCCGATCAGTTCGTCTACCGGGTCGACGCCGGCGAACAGGCCGAAGTGAATCTCTACACGACGGCGTTCGGCCGCACCGCGCCCGGGATCGCGGTAAGCAGCAGCGTCGGAACGCAAGGGCTCCAGCCCGGCGGCCCCCCGCTCGGGATTCCGCTGAATGCGCTGGTCGCCGAACCGTCGCCGACGGTGAGCGGCGCGAACGGCGTCGCGACGCTGACGCTGCGCACGAGCGATCCCGGAAACCCGCGCGGCTACATCGACGGCCAGATGTATGCCGTGCAGTACGCCGTCCAGGGCGGGATCGCGAACCCGTTCAACTTCGTCAGCGTGCTGCTGTGGAACGCGGTCCCGCCCGTCGACGAGCCGGCCTGGTGGCCGGACCTGCAGCCGGTGTTCGTGCAGTTCGGAAACCTCTATCCGATCATGCACCCGATCGTCGACCTGCGCACGTACGACTCGGTCGTAGCGAAGCGCGATCTGCTGCGCGCGGTCTTCTCGCTCCCGGTCGAGCACCCGAACTACATGCCGGTGACGCGCGATCTTTCCGGCGCGAAGCGCAAGCTGATCCTGCGCTGGCTGGACAGCACAGGCAACAACGGGCTGCCGAATCTCGGCACGCCGCCGCCGTCCCTCGCCGCGGCGGTTCCGCGAAAGGCTGAGGCGTTCGCGTTCACGGTCGCGCCGTCCGAAGCGGCGCTCGACCCGAACGAAGAGCGCGGCGCGAAAACCGCCGCCATCCTGCGCATCCCGGGCTTGGCGGCGAAGGTGAAGGTGAAGCCGTGATCCTGGTCGAGCGCAAACCGCTGGAAACCGTCGCGGACGTGCGGCGCGCGCTGCAGTACGCGATCGAGATCGAGCACTCGACGATCCCACCGTACCTCGTCGCGCTGTACTCGCTCGGCACGGCGAAGAACGACGCGATCCGTGATATCCTGCGCGGGATCGTGATCCAGGAGATGGGTCACTTCGCGCTAGCCGCGAACATCCTGATCGCGCTCGGCGGAACGCCGCGCTTCACCGACCCGGCGTTCGTCCCGAACTACCCGGGCGGTCTGCCGTTCAAGATCGGCGACCGCGACGGCAACGCGCTCGTCGTCCACCTGGCGCCGTTCTCGATCGAGCTCGTGCGCGACACGTTCATGGTGATCGAGTCGCCCGAAGATCCGCTGCACTTCCAGGTGAAGCCGCACCCGGCGCTGTTCGCCGCGCTCGCCGTCGATCAGGAGACGTATCAGACGATCGGCGAATTCTACGACGCGCTCAAGGCGAAGCTCACGGACCTCGGAGACGATGCGTTCACCGGCAAGGACCGCCCGCAGCCGACCGGCTTCCCGGGCGACGTCTTCGCGATCCGCTCGCTCGCCGACGCGCTGCGCGCGATCGACCTGATCGTGCAGCAAGGCGAAGGGACGAAGACGACCCCACTCGCCGGCGGCGGCACGGCCGTCGCGCACTACTACCGCTTCGAGCAGATCGTCAAAGGCTTCGCGCTCGTCGCCGACCCGAGCGTTCCGGAGAAATACTCGTACTCCGGTGAACCCATCCCGTTCGATCCGAGCGTCGTCGCACCGATTCTGACCGACGCGAAGACCTCCGACTACGCCGACGGCTCGATGGCGCGGCGGGTCGCGCTGCAGTTCGACACCGCCTACGCCGGGCTGCTGGCGGCGCTCGAAGCCGCGTTCGCCGGTGCGCCCGACGCGCTCACCAACGCGATCGGGATGATGTACGACCTGATGATCTTCGCGCAGAAGCTGATGGCGACGCCGGCCGGCAACGGCAAGACCGCCGCGCCGACGTTCGAGTTCCCCGTCCCCGTCGCGCCGTAGTTACGCGGCCGGGAGCGCCGCGAGCGCTTCCTGCGCGCGCGCCAGCTCGCGACGGTATTCCTCGAGCTTCGCGCGCTCCGCGGCGACGACGGCCGGCGACGCTTTCGCGACAAAGTTTTCGTTGGCGAGCTTCTTCTCCGACCGGGTCACCTCGGACTCCAGACGCTTCAGCTCGCGCTCGTAGCGCTCGCGGAGCTTCGCGGCGTCGGCGACGCCGCGCACGGCGAGGATGCGGTCGCGCAGGCTGCCGTTGCCGCCGTCGTACGTGCAGACCTCTGCGCGCGCCAGCGTCGCGATCGCGTCGACGATCCCGCGGTCCCCGGCGAGCGCCGTGGGAATCTCCACGCGCATGTAATCCTTCGGCTGGATGCCCCATTCCGAGCGCGCGTTGCGGAGCTGCTCGACCTTTTCGATCACCGCGCCGAACACGGCCGCGTCCTCGGCGAACGACGGAATTTCCGCCAAGTCGGGCCACGACGCGGTCACGATCGTCGTGCCGTCGTGGGGAAGGGCCAGCCAGATCTCTTCGGTGACGAACGGCGCGATCGGGTGCATCGCGCGCACGAAGGCGTTCAGCACGAACGAGAGCACCGCGGCGCGCGTCGCTTCCTGGCCGGGCGCTTTCGTCGCCTCGACGTACCAGTCGCAGAACGTGTACCAGCCGAAGTCCAGCAGCGTGTCTGTCGCGACGCCGAACTCGTAGCCGTCGTAGGCGCGCGTCACCGTCTCGACGCAGCGGTGCAGCTCGGTAAGGATCCACTTGTCGGCGAGCGTGAGCTGCTCGCGGGCCGGCAAGACGTTCGCGCTCGGCAGTGCTTCCGGTAAAGCGACGGTGTAGCGCAGCGCGTTCCAGAGCTTCGTGCCGAAGCGCTTTGCCTCGTCGCAGAAGCGCTCGTCGAACCGCAGTTCCTGCGACTCCAGCCGCATCTGGCGCAGGATCCCGAAGCGCGTTCCGTCGGCGCCGTACTTCGGCACGAGATCGGTCATCGGATCGATCGCGTTCCCGAGCGACTTCGACATCTTGCGGCCCTTCGCGTCGAAGACGAGCGGCGTGATGAAGACGTCACCGAACGGCATCCCGCCGCCGAAGCGCAGCCCGAGGATCACCATCCGCATCACCCACAGAAAGATGATCTCGCGGGCGGTGATCATCACCTGGTTCGGATACCAGTGCTCGCGCTCGGGCGTCTGCTGCGGCCAGCCGAGGATCGAGAACGGCCAGAGCCCCGAGCTGAACCAGGTGTCGAGCGTGTCGGCGTCGCGCCGCAGCTCGTCGGTGCCGTGCCGCTCGCGCGCGAGCTTCTTCGCTTCTTCTTCGTCATGGGCGACAACGACGTCGCCGCCGGGCGTGTACCAGACCGGCAGCTGATGTCCCCACCAGATCTGGCGCGAGATGTTCCAGTCGCGGACGTTCTCCAGGCCGGCGGCGTACGTGCGGCCGAACCGCTCCGGCACGAAGCGCGGCGAACCGTTGCGGAACGCTTCGAGCGCCGGTTTCGCGAGCGGCGCCATCTTGACGAACCACTGCAGCGAGAGCAGCGGCTCGACCACCGCGTGCGAGCGCTCGCTGATCGGCAGGATCGTGTGGTACGGGCGTTCCTCGACGAGCGCGCCTTCCTTGCGCAGGTCTTCGACGATCATCTCGCGCGCTTCGTAGCGGTCGAGGCCGGTGTACTTCGCCATGTTCGGAGCCTGCGCGTCGATCGGCGCGCGGCGCTCCGGCGTCTCGTCGTAGCGCCACACCGGCGCGGTGATGCGCGCGTCGAAGTCGATCACCGTCGGCATCGGCAAGTTGTGGCGCTGGCCGATCTCGTAGTCGGTCTGATCGTGCGCGGGCGTCACCTTGACGGCTCCGGTGCCGAACTCGCGCACGACCGCTTCGTCGGCGATCACCGGGATCGCGCGCTCGACGATCGGCAGTACGACGTTCTTCCCGATCAGGTGCGCGTAGCGCTCGTCCTCGGGATGAACCGCGACCGCGACGTCGGCGAGATACGTTTCCGGCCGCGTCGTCGCGATGACGATTCCGTCGCCGGCGTCTTCGGCCCGATAGCGAATGTGCCATAGCGTCGTGTCGCGCTCGTCGTCCTCGACCTCGGCGTCGGAGAGCGTCGACTGCGCGACCGGATCCCAGTTCACCAGCCGGGTTCCGCGGTAGATCAGCCCGTCGTTGTAGAGCGCGACGAACACTTTGATAACCGCGGCCGACAGCCCGGGGTCCATCGTGAAGCGCGAGCGCTCCCAGTCCGGACCGAAGCCGAGCCGCCGGAACGCTTCGTCGATCTCGCCGCCGTACTGCTCGCTCCATTTCCAGGCCAGCTCGACGAACTTCTCGCGGCCGAGCTGGTCGCGCGTCTTGCCGTCCTTCTTCAGCTCGCGCACGAGGACGGCTTCGGTTGCGATCGCGGCGTGGTCTTGGCCCGGGATCCAGTCCGCGTTTTCGCCGAGCATGCGGTGGTAGCGCGTGAGCACGTCCATCGGCGTGTAGCTCGAGGCGTGGCCGAGGTGCGCGCGGCCGGTGACGTTGGGCGGCGGCATCGAGATGATGAACGGCGGCCGCGCGGGGTCGGGCTCCTCGTGGAAGACGCCCGTCTCGAGCCAGCGCGCGTACAGGCGCGGCTCGACCTCGGCAGGATCGTAGGTCTTCGGAAGCTCGGGTCGGGTCATCGTCACCGCTAACGATACGCGAGACGAGCGCCGTTCTCCGCGCGCCCTTCGACAGGCTCAGGATGACACTGGGTTTAGATTCCGGAGCTCTCGTCTTTGTGCTCGCCGGCGCCTTCTTCGTAGGCGTCGGTGGTGCCGCCGGCGGCGCCGTACGAGGCCGGGATCGCGCCGACCTTCGTGTGCGTGCTGGTCGCGCCGGGCCGATTCGACTCGACCTCGACCGACTCGTCGGCCAGCGTCTCCTCGCCGAGCACCGTGCGAGAGTTCTTCTCCGTCAGCGCCGGCTCGTCGGCCGTGCCGGTTTCGCGCGCGTTCGTGCCGTCCTCGTTCATCGGTTCACCTCGGTGTGGCGATGCGTAGGCTTGCTTCGTACCCGCCGGACGACCGCCGTCCCCCGGCGCGACTTCGACGTTCTGCGGTTCGTCGGGCGCCGTCCGTGCGAACGGTGTACCCTCACGCGCCGGGGCCGCGGTGCGCGACGAAGGATTCGAGCTGGTGCAGCCCGTCGAGCATCGTCTCCGGCGCCGGGGTGAGCGGTTCGGCGGGCTCCTGCGCGCGATTGCACCACGCCACGCGGAAGCCGAAGCGCGCGGCGCCCCACGCGTCCCACGGGTTCGAAGAGACGAACACGATTTGGCGCGGGGAGCACTCGAAGCGTTTCAGGGCGAGCTCGTAGACGCGCGGGTCGGGCTTGTACGCCCGCACGCTCTCGACCGAGAGCACATCCGCCAGCAGCGCGCGCACGCCGGTATGCGCAAGCGCTGCGTCGGCGGAGGCCGGCGTGCCGTTGGTCAGCACCGCCAGCGGGATCTCGCGCGCGGCGAGCGCGCCGAGCGCCGGCAGGACGTCGGGGAACGCGGCCATAGTGCGCCATGCCGCCACCAGCTCGACGCGCGCGCTCGCGCTGAGCTCGACGCGCCGCTGCGCGCAGGTCTGCTCGAGCGCGAGGGCGGTCAGCTCGTCGAAGTTGCGGTACGCCTGTGCCAACGTGACGAGGAAGGCGTACTCGAGCTGCTTGCGGCGCCAGTCGGCGACGAACGCGCCGGCGTCCTCGATGCCGGCCGCGGCGACGCGGTCGCGCATCGCGCCGATCGAGAGCAGCGTTCCGTAGAGGTCGAAGACGACGGCGGCGACGTGCATCCGCCGCGCTACGCGCTTGCGCGCGCCGGGACCTTGCCGCGGGGCGCCGCCGCCGCCGCGCGGAAACGACGCGCGTGAGCCGCAAACAGCAGCAGCGCCAGCCGCGCACGCCGGAGATCTACCTTTCCGTTGACGTCGAAGCCGACGGGCCGATTCCGGGAGGCTACTCGATGCTCTCGTTCGGGATCGCGGCGTTCTCGCTCGACAAGGTGCTGCTCGCGACGTTCACCCGCAACTTGGAGCTGCTCCCCGGCGCGGCGCAGCACCCGCGCGTGATGGCGTGGTGGCAGCAGACGGCAGCGCACCGCGCGGCGTACGCGCAAACGCGCGAGAACGTGCAACCGATCCGCGAGTCGATGCTGGAGTGCGACGCGTGGTGCAAGTCGCTGCACGCGCACGGGAAGCCGTGCGCGGTCGGCGCGCCGGCGGCGTACGACTACGGCGCGTGGCTCTATTGGTACTTGGTCTACGCGCTGGGCGACATTCCGGACTTGGGGTTTTCCGCACTGGACCTGAAGTCGTTCGCGTTCGGACGGATGCCGGGCACGCGCTACCGCAGCCTGGGCAAGAGCACGTACGATCCGGCCTGGTTCGACCCGGACGTTCCGCACACGCACGTCGCGCTCGACGACGCGATCGAGCAAGGGACGATCATCGTCAACGCGATCCGGCAGCGCGACGGCTTGCCGCGCATCGAGGGCTATACGCGGGCGGAGTGACGCGCCCGCCGTCGCACCGCGTGCGCTAGGTGCGGCGCGCGAGCGTGCGCTCGAGGAAGCGCAGCACGCGCGTGAGCGGAAAGTCGCGCTCGACCAGCGGTTTGGTGAGGATCGTGCGCAAGCCCAGGAGCTTTGCGCCGAGCACGTCGGTGAAGAGCTGATCGCCGATCACCACCGTCGCGGCGCGCGGCGTCCCGAGCAGCTTGAGCGCGCGCAAGAACGCGAACGGGAGCGGCTTGAGCGCGTTCGGGACGACGGGGATGCCGAGCTGCGCGCCGATCGCGCCGACGCGCTCGCTGAAGTTGTTCGACACCAGAACCAGCGCGAAGTCGCGAGCGCGCGCCGCAGCGACCCACTCCGCGACCCCCGGCGCGAGCTCCGGCCGGCGGTAGGCGCAGACGGTGTTGTCGAGGTCGACCACGATGCCGCGGATGCCGGCGAGCGCCAGCTCGTCCAGCTTGACGTCGGGCAGCGCGTCGGCGTGATGATCGGCCCGGAACCTCTCCACGCTATCCCCGGTTCCGTCCACAGCCCGCTCACCCCGCTCGCCGCGGGTCCACACGGCCTGCTTGCGGCCCTCCACCAGAAAGAAAAAGTCGTGCACCTAGATTCACAAGGTGACCGGACTGCGATACAATATCTAGTACAGCCCGGCGGCGAGAGGCACAAGAGATTGTGTCGGGAGCCGCTCAGGGGCAGCCGCAGGGATTGACGAAGCCGAACAGACGTTCGATAATTTGCCGTCCCCGCCAACGCTTTCACCGACCAAGAGGACGCAGCCGGTATGAAGTTCTCGCGCACCTACTCCGCCCCCGGCGAACCCTATGCCGGGATCGCCTTCGAGCCGCGCACGTCGCGGATCGTGAACCCTGACGGCAAGGTCGTTTTCGAGGCCAAGGACGTCCAGATCCCGGCCGGCTGGAGCCAGGTCGCGACCGACATCCTGGCCCAGAAGTACTTCCGCAAGGCCGGGGTCCCGGACAAGCTGGTTCCGGTGCGCGAAGAGGGGGTGCCCGAGTGGCTGTGGCGCTCGGAGGCCGCCGACGACGCGACCTTCGGGAGCGAGACCGACGCCCGCCAGGTCTTTCACCGCCTCGCCGGCTGCTGGACCTACTGGGGCTTCAAGCACGGCTACTTCGACGACGAGTTCGAAGCCCGCGCCTATTACGACGAGATGTGCGCGATGCTCGCGCTGCAGATCGGAGCGCCTAACTCGCCTCAATGGTTTAATACGGGACTGCATTGGGCGTATGGGATCTCTGGGCCGGCTCAGGGCCACTATTATGTCGATCCGAAGACCCGTGAACTCGCGGAATCAGCGAACGCGTACGAACACGCGTCAGCGCACGCTTGTTTTATTCAGAGCGTCAAAGACGATCTGGTCAATGAAGGCGGGATCATGGATCTTTGGGTCCGTGAAGCGCGCATTTTTAAGCACGGGGCCGGCACGGGATCCAACTTCTCCAACATTCGCGGCGAAGGCGAGCGTTTGTCCGGAGGCGGTACGAGCTCGGGACTGATGTCGTTTCTGCGTGTTGGTGACCGCGCCGCGGGCTCGATCAAGAGCGGCGGCACGACTCGCCGCGCCGCGAAGATGGTCGTGTTGAACCTCGATCATCCGGACATCGAGGACTTCATCACATGGAAGGTATCCGAGGAACAAAAGGTCTCCGATCTCGTCACCGGTTCGATCACGTGCGAGAAATACCTCAATCTCATCATGAAGGCGGCTACCGATGAGTCACTTCCGGAAAGCGCGCGGCTTGATCCGACGCTTAATCCCGGACTGAAGGCAGCGATTCGGACGGCTCTTTCATTTGGCATTCCGCAAGCGAACGTACAGTATGCGCTGGACTTTGCGAAGCAAGGCTACAAAGAGCTTACGATCGAGACGTACGACACGAACTGGGATTCGAAAGCGTACGGCACAGTCTCGGGGCAGAACTCGAACAACTCGGTTCGCATTCCGAACGAATTCTTCGCGCGGCTTGACGCGGCGCAGTCATGGGATCTCACTTCGCGCACGACCGGCTCCGTCATAAAGACGGTTCCCGCCGACGAACTATGGGAGAAGATCGCGGTAGCGGCGTGGCAGTGCGCCGACCCAGGCGTTCAATTCGATACGACGATCAATGAATGGCATACGTGCATTTCCGATGGACGCATTAATGCAAGTAATCCATGCAGTGAGTACCTTTTTTTGGATGATACTGGATGCAACTTGTCCAGTCTCAATTTGGTCAAATTCCTCGACGAAAATGGGCATTTTAGCGCTCGGCGTTTCTCCGAAGCATGCCGCATCTGGACGTTTACGCTCGAGATCACGGTTCTCATGGCGCAATATCCCTCGCGGGCAATTGCGCAGCGGTCGTTCGACTACCGCACACTCGGTTTAGGGTATGCAAACCTCGGCACGCTGCTGATGCGTCTCGGCCTGCCGTACGACTCCGAGGAAGGCTTCGGTTGGTGCGCTGCGATCTCGTCACTCATGACAGGCTCCGCGTACAAGACCTCAGCCGAGATTGCTCGCGAAGTGGGACCGTTTCCGGCATACGATCGCAATGCCGAGAGCATGGGACGCGTTATGCGCAATCATCGCCGAGCCGCCTACGCCGTTCCAAACGACGAATACGAAGAGCTGACCATTCCGCCGACGACGCACGCGCCGACGCTGTTTACGCAGGAGACATGGGCGCTGGCGCGCTCGGCGTGGGACAATGCGCTGGCAATCGGCGAGGTCGCCGGCTACCGCAACGCGCAGGTTACCGTAATCGCACCGACCGGATGCCTCGTCGGAGATTCGCTTGTTACGACAGACCGCGGCCTCATGCGGCTGAACCGGCTGGGGAACGTCGACGGCGAGAAGTGGCAAGACGTTGAGTTCAATGTCTTAACGGATGACGGCGAGCAGCGCGCGACGAAGTTCTTCGTCAACGGCGTGGAGCCGACGCGCCGAATTACGACGGCGAGCGGCTACGTCATACAAGGCACGCCCACACACCGTATTAAGGTCGTGGACCCCGAAACGCGCGATCTTCGCTGGAAGCGTTTCGCGGACGTTACAAGCGATGACGTCGTCGCCCTGTCGCTCGGCGCCTTGGCCGGCACGCCTCGGACGGTGAACCTCCCGCCGCTTGGCGAGGAATATTGGATCGCGGACTTCACCACCCGTGTCCCTCGCACGATGACGCCCGAACTGGCGGAGCTGGTCGGCTATTTCATGGGCGACGGATCCCTTCATGCGAAAGGCTTGCGCTTCTGCGTAGCGAGTGGCGATTGGGATGTTCTGTCGCATCTCTCCGACAGCATTCGCACGCTGTTCGGCATCGAGCCAATTTCGACGGACAAGGGCGGCTATGTCGAATTGGCCGCCAACTCGGTCTCGCTGACGATGTGGTGGGAGGCGTGCGGCTTCGCGAAACACCCGCCGACGTTCGACCATCGCGGCAAGGGCTACGTCGCACGCGTGCCGGACGCGGTCCTCGCGACAAACGATCCGGCGGTGTACGGCGCGTTCATTCGCGGCGTCTTCGAAGCGGACGGTACCGTGACGAATGGTGCGGCCTGCTGGTCGACGGTGAACAAGACGTTCTCCGACGACGTGAAGGCGATCATGCTCGCTCTCGGCATCCCGACGAGCACGAAGATCAATATTTCCGGTTGGGGCCAGTCTGAGGTCTATGTCGTGCGGGTTCGCAATGCGGCCTATGCCGCTAGTTTCAGCGAGCGAATCGGGTTCATCGGAGCGCGCAAGCGCAACGCTGTAACGCCGTGCGATGCGTGGCAAGGCACCAAAGGCGATAGAGTGTACCTTCCCGATTCGTTGGTTCGAAATCTGATCCCTAACGGTAGCGATCTCTACACACGAACTCAGCTGTATCGCCACCGCCACGATGGCGCGGTTAGCCGAGCCACCGCGACGGCACTTCTCGAGCGCACCGAACACCCGCGTGTTGCGACCGCGCTCCAATTCTTCTACGACACCGTCGCGACGAACGAGGACGGAGGCGAGCAGCTCACCTACGACCTCTCCGTCCCAGCAAACGTGACCTACTTCGCGAACGGCTTTATTTCGCACAACACGATCGGCCTGGTGATGGATTGCGACACCACCGGGATCGAGCCGGACTTCGCCTTGGTGAAGTTCAAGAAGCTCGCTGGGGGCGGGTATTTCAAGATCGTCAACCAGTCGGTCGAGTCGGCGCTGCGGCGTCTCGGTTATAGCAACGAGCAGATCGCCGCGATCGAGACGTTTGCCAAGGGAACGAACACGCTTCAGGGAACGCCGCACATCAACAAGGCGACGTTGCGGGCAAAGGGCTTCGACGACGACGCGCTCGCGAAGATCGAAGCGCAGCTGCCCGGCGCGTTCGAGATCGGCTTCGCCTTCAACCAGCATGTGTTGGGCGAGGAGTTCTGCCGCAACGTGCTCGGCATGACCGACGAACAGCTCGCCGACTGGAACTTCTCGATCCTGCGCGATGCGCTCGGCTTTACGCAAACGCAGATCGAGGAAGCATCGGACGTGATCTGTGGGCGCATGACGCTTGAGGGAGCGCCATTCCTGAAGGAAGAGCATCTGCCGGTGTTCGACTGCGCGACCCCATGCGGCAAGCACGGCGCACGGTTTATCCGCCCTCTAGCGCACGTCGATATGATGGCCGCAGCGCAGCCGTCGATTTCCGGCGCACTCTCGAAGACAATAAATTTGCCGCAAACGGCGACAATCGCGGACGTAAAAGAAGCCTACCGCTACGCCTGGGAAAAGATGATCAAGGCGGTCGCGCTCTACCGCGACGGATCGAAGCTCTCGCAGCCGCTCGCGGCCTCGTACGACGTCGGCGGACCGGAAGAGCTAGAACAGCCGCAGGCCGCGTTCGAAGGGCCGGTTCGGATGGCGGAGCGGCTCGTGTACCGCTACATCGCGAAGCGCCGGCGGATGCCGGATCGTCGCGGCGGCTACACGCAGAAGGCAATCGTTGGCGGCCACAAAGTCTACCTGCGGACCGGCGAGTACGACGACAAGACGCTCGGCGAGATCTTCATCGACATGCACAAGGAAGGCGCCGCCTTCCGCAGCCTGATGAACAACTTCGCGATCGCGGTCTCGCTCGGGCTTCAACACGGCGTGCCGCTCGAAGAGTACGTCGACGCGTTCACCTTCACGCGCTTCGAACCGAACGGACCGGTCGTCGGCCACGCCAACATCAAGATGGCGACGTCGATCCTCGACTACATCTTCCGCGAGCTCGCCGTGAGCTATCTGGGCCGTTACGACCTCGCGCAGGTGCAGCCGTCCCAGGCCGTCGACGCAATGGGCCCGGACCCGGAATACATCGCTGAAGAACTCGGCGAAGTGCACTACGTACCAACGCCGGCAATCCCGCCGAAGGCGGGTACGCCGACATCGACGGCGGTCGTCGCGCGAGTTTCGGAACCGGTCGGCGCCGTCGCTTCGGCGCCGACGCCGGTCGGCACGGTGGCGAAAGGTCAGGCCGTCGCATCAAAGGCGCGCGAGGCGATCGCCAAGGGCTACAGCGGCGACGCCTGCACGCAATGCGGCCAGTTCACGCTCGTCCGTAACGGCACGTGCCTGAAGTGCGACAGCTGCGGCGCGACGAGCGGCTGTAGTTAAAAAGTCCCGGATTTTCATCAGATGCTACAACTCTCCGTCTGATGGTCGTGTCTCGAAGCTCGTGATTCCGAGGGGTTGCCGGATATTCGTCGGCAGCCCCTTCTCCTTATGCGGAAGCATGCGAACGTGATTTTGTTCGCGAACGCCGTTCCGCCCAGAGCCGATTGATGCACTCTTGGTGCCGCTCATAGATTCCTGGCGGAAACATTGGTGCGCCCTCTACGGTCGAATTGTACTCCGTGAGCACTGCTACGATTTCAGGGGACAGTGCGTCACGCTTCGTTACAGCATCCAACCGTAGTAGAAGCTGGTCTAGTCTGCGCTGCGCGCGATCAAAGGAGATGAGCGCGCCGAACATGTCGGCGACAACGACCACGCTGAACGCTGCCGCAATCGCGCGCACCGCCGACAGTCTTGTCGGCATGGCCACAGGCACCAAGCCCACTATCGCCGCAATGGTTACGAGGCCTAGTATCCCAAACATTATGGTCGTAAACGTCTTGCTATGGCGCATAAGTTGGCTAGACCAGAATGCCGATTCTTCCAGCATCTCAACGAGGCGTTCGGCACCCCGCGACGCTCGGGTCGCGTAGTACGCCGGATCCTCATTCGCTTTACCCGCCGCCGAAGAAACCGAGAAATCGGTTTCACGCTGTAGACGCTCATTTGGGCGCAGCTGCAGTCCGAGCCCTTCAACGAGCAATGACGCTCGCCGCGCCCGCTCCGCTCGGTCACGACTGCCTCGATATCGTAGGGCTATCATCGCCCACGCTATAGTTAGGAACAATGATGCCGTTGCAACTATATAAGCGCCTATATCATCTCCGACGTACACGGCTATCACTGCTGTAAGCGCGATTAAGCATTGAATGGCGCCGATCGCAAGCAAAAGCCGCGCGGCCCGCGCGAATTCTGCTCGCTGCATTCCTGTCAGGCGCACTTCCTCTGCGCACCAATCGTCCATTGCTATGATTTTGGAAAGAGATCGCCGAACACGGAGCGCCAGATAGACAGGGCCTCACTAGTCCGGCCCTGTTGGTCCGCGCGAAACGCGTTTGCCGCCTGAATCTCCGCCTGCCGCAGCGCATCGCGTGCCGCCCGGCAGGCAGCGTCGCTCATCTCGTCTGATACGTCGGGCCCGAGATGAGCTGGGTCGGGCCAGACCTGCGCAATGCTACATGCGGCAGCCGCAAAGAATCGCCGCACTTCATCTGGATAGGCGTTAAACGGAGCATCTACGAGCTCGAGCGCCATGACCTCGATGAGAAACGACGGGACTATCGGGCAGCCCGCGTTTCGGTTCCAACCCTTCACCATTTTGACGAGCGGGACCCAGTTGCCGTCAAGCTCCGCATTCTTTGCCGTGGCGCTCTCAGCGTGGACCTGCGGGTCTGTGTTGATCCAGTTGCCCAGCTTACCGTCCGGAATCGAATAATATGACTTCGTTTCGAACGCTGGCACGACGTCAATACTGAGAACGCGGTCGTCTTGTGAACCCGTCGACTGGTCGAACAGGACGGTCACACAGCGACGGTCATTCACAACGCTCGAGCGACCATAGACATTTACCAAGCAGTTCTCGACCGCAGTAAGTGTCTCTTGAGGCGGATCCTGTCTTCGGCCCGCCTCATCCGACCCGAACACGACAAAGACGTCAACGTCCCGCAGCGGCTTCGTCTTGGTATGTCTCGCATACGATCCCGTGAGAAAATCCGTCTTCACGTCGAACGCCGCCTTCATGCAAGAGCGGACCTCCTGCTGCCGACTGCTTGCGTCGTCTTGCTCGCCTTTGGTGATTTCGAGCCGCTTCTTATATTTCAGGAATGCTTCATTTACTGTCATGTCCGCGACTTCCAGTAGGTAAGACCCGCGGTGATGGCGGGCGAAGCGATGATTGTCCCCGCGGATCGACCAAGCATAGCTGAAACAGAACGCAATTCTGCAGGCCCCATCGCTGCTATCTCTGCTCGACCGGCTTCTGCGCTGAGCACAAGGCGATACTTTGCGTTCGCCGGTGGCAACGTGCTTTTCGCGATCGTTCGCGCGAGATGATCACGATCGAGCCACATGTCGTCCGCAACACCGTTACCATCATACGCGACCGGAATATCCCAACGCGCTGAGGCTACCGACGCGCCCGGGACATAAAATTCAATCGTAACTGCCGTCAGGTGGCCGCTTTCAAGCCATGTTTTCACAGCTTGGCCGACAATCTTCCAGTCGTCGAGTAGGGCGTCCGGCTGCAGGCCGAGGCCTTCGATCAGCCGGATTAGAGCCGTCCTCATCGAGTCCGCGACAAAAGTAACGCTGTGCGTTCTACTATACGCATAGGTAGCGATCGTAGTCACGCCCTGCTCCAGTCGACATCGAATGCGGTTCCCTTTTGGCCGCCGGCACTCAGTGAGTCCTGAACCTCTGAAATATCGTCATCTAGCCCGATCGCGATAATGCGAGGCGAACATTCCGCGAACATTCTACTTGCCCACGTTCGGTGCTCCGCGGCACAAGGCACGAAGACGTTCCAGTCGCCCGCAGTCGGATTCCATCCCAGCGGCGTTACATCGACGTCCGCTGTGAGAGCGTCGACTCCGTAAGACATATAGATGACCAAACGATGGCTATCGCCGACCACAGTTAACGGGTGTTCCGAGTAGTAGTCCTCGCTCAGCAGAGCCGACATGATTGGCGCCGCCTTAGAGAGCTGGTCGCTATCATTGGAGTCGTGCGCGACAAGGAGATCAACGATCGTCGCCCAGACTTCTTCCCCAGAACGCACGGGAAGGGCCGCGACGTCTCTACGCAGCTTCATGAGTTACCTCGGTGGTCGCGGCGGCTGAACTACGGATCGACTGAATCACGTCCTGGCTCGTCAACAGTGTGGGATCTTTTGCAACTGCGATCGATTGGGCCATGGCGCCAAGCACGGCTTTCCGCAGACGACGGCCGTCGAGACCCTCTGACGCCCGACAGTACGCGGGCAACTCGTCCTCGAGCTTCTTCAAATGCGGCCAGCCAGTTTGAAGCGCGGCCAAAACATCTTTGATGATCTCGAGTCGCGCGTCATAGCCGGGAAGGCCAATGTTTTCAATAAGGTCTGCGCGCGACAGCAGCGCTGAGTCAACCGCCTCAGAGAAGTTGGTGGTCGCGAGGAATATGACACTACGGTGGCGCCGCGCGATCATATCCATGCCCGCGAGCACGGCGTCAGTCGTGCGATGGACATCAATGGGATTCGCTTCTAAGCTCAGGCGTCGACGATCGGCGGCGAGCGTCTCGACCTCGTCAAGAAGGACGACCAATGGGCCCACCAGCGCCGCCTCTACGATCGTCTGCGCGAACAGCTGCGTCGTTTGTTGCTGACTCTTTCCGAGGGCAGCGCTGGCCAAGGCATGTGGATCGACCTGCAGTAGCTGAACGGTATCCTTCGGAAGCATCCTCGCGACCTGATCAGCGAGGCCGAGAGCGAGGGTCGTCTTACCAGTTCCCGGGGGACCGGTGAGCACGAGCAAGCCGTGCACCGGCGCCTGTTCAAACGGAAGCGTACGCCGAAGGTTGAGGCCAACCAACGCGTGGGCGAGGAGCCGCTCCCGCTGATCCGCCCCGATTTTGATCGATCGCCAGTAGCCGGCGTACTCGTCGCGCGGCAACCGTTCTGCGGGTGAAGCCGATCGCGAGCTCATCGGCGCTTGCCTACGAAACGCAGAGATATGAGAGCCTTGATCGCCGAGCGCGTCGACATGCGCACCGTCTCCGTCTCCGCACTTCGTACGTGCGGACTCGTTCGCTTCCACAAGAAGCGCCTCGTTACCTCTACATATAGTAGGCCTCGTTGCAGATTCCCACAATATATAGGACCAACAAATTATCATGCCATGTGGGCGTGCCAGATGCCTGGCACCTTGCTAGCAACCTAGCGCCAGCTTAGGAATGCGCGGGCTCTGACATCGCGCTGGCTCGATCGGACTATCGGACGCGATGAAGGTGGATGCCGCTCCTAGCTACCGAGGCGGCCGAAGCGCCTCCCGTTGCGCAGCGCTTTGTCATCACCAAGCGTCATGATTTTTGCTCTGCTAACGAACGCGCGTTCCGTGTCGCGCTCGCATTGGTCCATCGCGGGAAAAGGCGCTTTGGGAGATCGGGGTGCGGACCACCTCGACACCCAAAATCATCTCGCACATCGAAAGATACATTGCGGTTCGCATTAACGAACGAGTTGGCTATGTCAACCATCGTTGACGAACTACAAGAAGACGCCTTCCGCCAAAGAACAAGTGATGAAAAACATTGCGCACCTATTCGAACCACGCATTGTCAAAGCCGCGTTTCAGACGCTCGACGTAGAACGGCAACCCACCAAGAAATTCGAGCTTATAGCCGCCCTAGTTATGCACCGCGTGTACGAGCACCAATGGAGTGAGCCTACGAAGATCGGCTTCTATTTATCGCAAAAGGCCGCGGACGTTTTGCAGAACACGACCAACCCCGATCATTCGCTATTAGTTCGAACGCTCTGCGATGGGATTGCCGAGGATAATGACACCGATTTTTATGATCGTTGGCGAATCGCAACGCTGTATGCAAGAGTTCCAGTTAAAACGCTTCGGCTTCGACGATAGCAACTCTCCGGAGGCTCTCGCGACGTATCTCAACAGCATGGCAAACCAATACGCACCAAGCGGGGCTACATGTCTCGTCTATCTGCGCAATCTTGCTAGTATTGCGTCTGATCTCGCACGCATCGCCGGTCTTGTGGACAAGAAGGCTTTCCCGTTTTCTGAACTTCTTCTCATTGGCGAGGCGAACGGCAAGTTCGTCGTCGCCAGTCTACTGCCAGAAGAGGGATTTAGCACCTATGACCTTAATGTCGCGGTCTTGTAGGGCTCTGACCTGTCATACCACCCTAAGTTCGTGCCTGTGCGATCTCTTCAACTTCTCCGATCGCCGTCGACAGGCATCGAGATGATAGAACGTCGAATAGTTCGTGTCAGAAAGTAAAACTTTGTTGCCCCACATTCGCGAGGGGATCGCCGGCCATAATGAGAGCAGATAGTTTCGAGCATACCGTCAACTTGTCTTCGGCAAGCTAGTTAAGCAGTTAAGCCCGCAGGGGTCCTACCGGAGTTGACACGAAGGCGGGCGCTCATGGATTTCGAAGCGATTGAAACCGCGGGCGCGCCGCCTCCGCTGGGACCCTATTCACAGGCATTGCGGTGCGGTGATACGATCTACATTTCCGGTCAGCTGCCGATCGACCCGGCTACCGGGAAGATCGTCGAAGGGAGTATCCGCGAACAGACGCGCCAGCTGTTCGCGAACCTGAAGGTCATCGTGGAAGCGGCCGGGTCGTCGATGCGCCGCGCCGTCAAGGTAACGATCTTTCTCAGCGACTGGAACGATTTTGCGGCGTTCAACGAGGTGTATGCCGAGCAGTTCGAACGGCCCTATCCGACCCGCTCCACGATTCAAAACTCACGGCCGATGGGCGCGCTCGTCGGCGCCGATCTCATCGCGCTCAGCTGATCAGCCGCTTTACACCGTCGTTATTGGAAGATCACCGGTGTAGTACCATTTCAGAACGCGCATCGCGCGCACTGTATTCCAGCGGCTCGCCCTGCCAATCTCCGTTTCCAGCGGGAAATCCAACCGGTCCGTGTGGAGGTGGTTCATGGGCCATCGCCCATTTTGATGACGCCGCGCTTCGGCGATTTCGACGGCTTTCGGCTGCGCGTCCGTCGGACCTGCAGCGTGCGCTTCGCAGATAACCGAGGCCGCGGAGAACATCGTAGTGCCACATGGCCGGAAACGTGAAGCGCGTCCACTTCCAATCGATGGTCTCGTCGGTCGTCAAATGTCTGAGCATGCGGCGCTCCAGGAGATATTCATGTGCCTTCAGGCGCGCGTCACCGATCGCGGCAGTGGGTCCGCAACGACGTTCGTATTCCAGCAAGCCTTCTAGGACACGAATCGTCGAGTGGAAGGATGAGCGCGTACTCGGTGGGGCGTCGCAATTCCATCCGCCGTCCGAGAGCTGTTCGGCGAGGAGGCGATCAACGATGCTATCACATCGTTCGCCGAAGTAGCTGCCGAACGCAAGGATAGCACCGTTGATGCACGGCTCCGTCTCACCCTCGAAATACGGGCGATCGCCGAGCGTCTTCCACGTAAGGTTCGCTTTTACGCGCGAGATCGCGCGGCGCGCCTGATCGCTTGATGGGTCCAATTCCATTTCGCGCAAAAGCGCGAGGGCGTCCATCGTGATCATCCATCCCTCCTCGTCATGGCCGCCCCACCAACCCTGCGGTGCCTGACGCTCGAGTAACGCTCGTCCCCAGCCCTCAGTCGCGACACGCGCGCGCTCCAGCGCGACGACCTCCTCGCGCTCATGGCTCAGATCTCGCATGACCTGCCACCGAATTGCGGGATCTCCGTCGAGAAGCCAGCGGATGACGCTCGCCTCGCTCATGAGCATCGCGCTACGACAGAGAAACGGACCTGCCTTTGCTCAGCCCGGGACACCCGCAGTGGAAGCATCCGCTCTTTCCACCTCCATTATACTGTCATTGCGCTTGTGCCGGCTGATTCTTGGCGCATTCCGGAAGCGTCTCGTAATGAGGTCTCGACACGGTGAGCGCCGGGAGCCCCTCGACCATCGAAATATCGAGCACGAACGCACGCGCGCCGAACGTGCGGTCGTTCGGGCACCAGACGTCGCGCCGGGGTCCGCCCGGTTGGTCTTCGGTAATCGCCTTCGCGCCGGCCGGTTCCTGATACGCCGTTTTGCGGAGAAACCGTTCCAGCGTCGCGACGGAGCCCAACGTGTTCTGCGACGGTTCGTACACGAGGATGCCGTCATAGATAACCGGGAGCTTCTTGTCCCACCGTGCGACTGCGCCTAATACGGGAATGTTTCTCAACTCCGGAAATTGATACGGACCGCCTATTCGCGGAATTCTGTTGGCGGGGAATACCTCGACGTCCGAGCCGGACGGAATCTCGACGCGTTTCGCAATCGCGTCATAAACCGGATCACCCGGTTTGAGACTCGCTTCGGCGGCCGTCGGCCCTATCGCAGCGGCAATCAGCAGGCAGGCCATCATTCGTCGCATCGCAGCGACTCTATTTCCGACGGTGTAAAATGAACTGGTTACCTTCCGGATCTTCGCCGAAGGCCATGTGACACACCGGAGTGTCGGTGATCTCGCCGTCGTCCGAGAACTTCACGCCGCGCGCTTTCGCCTCGGCGACGGCCTGGGCGACGTCGTCCACCGCGAACATCGCGCTGCCGCTGCGCACTTCGGGCGCCTCGGAGAGTCCGTAGATGCCGAAGCTGTTTCCGTCGGCGAACGTCCACTCCGCGAGCCGGCCGGGCCACTGCGTCTCCGGCGGCGAGCCGAGGAGATCCGAATAGAACTGCGTCAGGCCGCCGACGTCCTGGACGACATAGTAAACGGCATCGATCCCGTGGACTTTCATGCCGATTGCTTCGGCGCAGCGCCTCGGTAGCCTAGTGCGCGACCGGCGTGCTCGGGGCCGGCGTGCTCGCCGCCGGCGGGTTCGGGGCGGACGTGCTCGGGGCCGGCGGATTCGGGACCGGCGGATTCGGCACGGTCCACGTCGTTCCGTCGGTGAACTCGACGATGCCGGGCGTAATCACGACGCGCCCCACCGCGAACGGCGTTCCGTCCTTCGGCTGGTACATGAACGTGTCCGCATCCCACTTGCCGCGAAAGCCTTCGCAGCTCGAGCCGGAGTCGGCCGACGCCGCGGCGGTCGCGAACGGGCCTTTCGAATCCATCGTCTCGACGGCGCCGACGTTCCCGGCGCGGTCCAGGACCGCCAAGTTGACGCGAACGTTCTTCACGTCACGCGGATCGCGGTTCGCGAACGTCATGCAGAACAAGCTCGCTCGCGTCGTCACCGGTATGCTCGCGATGAGGCCGAGCAGACCCCCGCCACCCGGTCCACCGCCCGTCTGCACGACGTTCTCGACTCTGAAGGCGTCGGTGAGCTCGATCGGCGAACCCGCCACGGTACCGACCGTGACAGGGGGCGGACCGTCGGCCACCGCGACGGAATACGGCGGCGCGGTCGGAAGCGGCAGCTTGTCGCCGGTCTGCGGAACCTGATCGGTGCGAAACGCCGTGCCGTCGTCGTACACGATCTCGCGCACGGAGACCAGGATCGCGGCCACTTCGGTCGCCGGATCACCTTTGCGCGGGCGGTACACGAAGTTCGAGTGCGCCGCGCTGCCCTGCGCGAAGATCCCGTGGCAGTTGCCGTTCGGGATCTGGGTCGATATTCTGCCGCCGGAAAACGCCGAGCGCGCGTCGACCGGGAATTTGCCGGTCGGATACATCACCTCGACGCCGAGCACCGTGCCGCTCGCGTCCAGCATCGCGAGGCTCAGCCCGACCTTCGTCGCCATTCGCGGACCGTGGTTGACGAACACGATGCACGCGACGTCCTGCCGGCCGTCGGGGCCGATCGAATTATACGTCGTTCCCCCACGGATCTCGAGCGCGGCATTGGGCCGGGTCGTGTCCGCCGCAATTAACGGCGGACCGGCCGCGACCGCGGGCGGCGCCGTCACGGCGACCGCTCCTGCAGCAGCCAAGACGACAAAAAGCGAACGCACGGCGTGGTAATACATCGCGCTGATCCGTGCCGTTCGGACGCGGTGATCTCCTGTAGGTTTTGCCGATTCCTTACAGGCGCCGTAACGTGGCCCCGTCGTTACGGGAAGATCACGGGCAGGACGAGGTTCGTGGTGAAAATGCAGCGGTCGTTGTGACCGCACTCCGGTACGATGATCGCTTTCTGCTTGGCCCCGAGCACCTCGGTCACGTACTTGAAGAAGGCTTCGCCACGCGCCCGCCGTGTCGGACCTTGCGCCATCGCGGCAGGCGAGGAATCGAAGCCACCCAGCGGCAACACGTCGACTTGGCCCAGGAGATACGTGGTCGGGCGCTCGACGAGCTGCTTCCTCAATTGGTCCGCGGTCAGCGCGGCCGCATAGCCGCTGAGATTCTCCAGACCGGCGGGCCAGCGATCGTACGCCGGAACCTTCGCCGCATCAAAAGGTCCGTACGTGAAGTTCGCGTGCAGCTTCTCGCCGTCGTCACCCAGGGCTTCACGGTACGCGTCAGTTGGATCGGCGTCGCCGGTCGGGAGCGGCCTCACGGCGGTCGGCCACGCATAGCTCGAAGGATTGGCGACGACGTAGCTGATCGCCACGCCCGGCGTGCCGTGCACCCTGTTCGCCATCTCGTAGCGCGTCACCAACTGTCCGCCGGCCGAGTGTCCGGCGACGACGATCTTCGTCAGGTTCGGAAAGTTCTTCTTGTCCGCGAGCTTGCGCACGAGCTCGTCGATGAAATCGAACGACGAGAGCGCCGGATTCGAGGGCGACATGCCGCCGGATCGCCAGCTGTTGCCGCCTTCGGGCCACACTACCTCATTCGCGGCGCGCTGGTCGGGCGAAGCGACGAAATGCGGAGCGACGATGATCGTGTCGTCGAGCGCGCCGGCCACGAAGCCCGCGGCAGTGGCCGTCTCGAAGTAATGGTCGGCATTCCGGAGCGCTCCGTGGACCATGATAAGCGCGCGCGTCACCGCCGGCTGCGGGACGTCGAGCGGATAGGTGGCATAGACCATCGACCGCGCCGGTCCACCGCCGAACATGATCCACCGCGCGCACGCGGTCATCGGGGTGGTGCACGGCGCCGGAGTGGCGGACGCCGGCGCGGGAGTAGACACAAACGCGAGAGCCAGCACCGCTGCAAGAACCGGGAGAATGTGCGTTCGCGAAAGCATTTTACACTCCGGAAGGGCTGCCGTGCATGCCGAGGCTATTGTCGGCTACTGCGACGCGAAGCGCGCTACCGCCTCGACGACCGATGCGAGGAATGAATCGCCGCCGCCGTGGCCGGCGTCGCCGAGGACGTTCAGCTCGCTCGTTGCCCAGCGGCGTGAAAGCCGCCAGGCGGTTTCGAGCGGGCTGCTGATGTCGTAGCGGCCGTGAATAAGTACTCCGGAAATGCCGTTCAGCAACGGAGCGTTTCGAATCAGCCCTTCATCGTCGAGGAACGCGGCGTGCTTCCAGTAGTGAGTAACCAGTCGGGAAAAGCCGAGGCGAAATTCCGGATCGAAGAACCGAGGGTTCGGCGCGTGGCCGGGAGTCAGGGACACGTGAGTGTCTTCCCACCTGCACCATTCCGCAGCGGCCCGGTCCCGCACGAGCGGATCGGCATCGAACAGGAGCGCTGCATAGGCGTCCACCAACGGTAATTCGCGCATCTCCGCAGGAATCGCCGCGGCGAAACGCTCCCATTCCTGCGGAAAGATACGACCAATGTCATCGGTCAGCCACTGCACTTCGCGACGCGATGTCGTCGTCAGGAGCGCGAGTACGAGTGCGTCGACGCGATTCGGATGTGCCTGCGCGTACGCGAGGCCGAGCGTGCTTCCCCAAGACAGACCCAATATGGTCCAGCTCCGGACGTTTTGGTGCTCGCGCAAGAGCTCGACGTCGGCAATCAGATGAGCGGTGGTATTGGAGCTGAGGTCGGCATCGGGCGTGCTGGCCAACGGACGACTACGGCCGCATCCGCGCTGATCGAACAGCACGATGCGATATTTTTCGGGATCAAAGAACCGTCGCTGGTTTGCGGAGCAGCCCGAACCCGGTCCACCGTGCAGGAAGAGCGCTGGTCTTCCGTTCGGGTTTCCGCAGCACTCCCAATAGATCCGATGCCCGTCTCCTACGTCGAGCATGCCGCTGTCGTACGGTTCGATCGCCGGGAATCTCGGATCCATTCACGTCTCCATCGCAGCGTCGGCATTGAGCCGCGTTTGCGCTGGAAGGCTTGCAGCCTTCATCGCGGAGCGGCATGGTATGATGCGGTAACGATGTGTTTTTGCCGATCGCTCGCGTGCCTCATTGCCGCCGGATTGCTGACCACGGCAACGCTCCGCATGCCGCTCGACTCCGCCTTTGCCGCCGGCGCGGTTACGATCGCCGGCAAGATCACGGAATTCGGCGGACTTTCCGGCGGCATACTACGTTCCATTGCGCCCGGGTCGGACGGGAACGTCTGGTTCGTCGAGGACAGCCGCGACGAGATCGGGCGCATCGCGCCGAACGGCAAGGTGACCGAGTTCGCGATACCGAGGCCGCCGCGAACGTCGTCGGCGCAACCGTTCGGGATCGCGCCGGGACCGGACGGCAACTTATGGTTCACCGAAGGAGCGCGCGGGCGGATCGGTCGCATCACGCCGTCGGGAGCGATCAGGGAGTTCTTCATTCCGAACGGCCAGAGCCAGCCGACCGGGATCGTTGCCGGACCCGATCGCGCGCTTTGGTTCACTGAGAACTACGGCAACAAGATCGCGCGAATGACGCTCACCGGAGCGACGAAGGAGTTCGCGATTCCGTCGCCGCGCGCGTACCCGTTCTCGATCGCGGTCGGGCGCGACGGCAACCTCTGGTTCACCGAATACGGCGCCGACAAGATTGGTCGCATCACGCCGAGCGGCAAGATGTCCGAGTTCGAGCTGCCCTCACCGGCGCGGCATCCGTTCTCCATCACCAGCGGCGCCGATGGGAATCTCTGGTTCACCGAAGAGTCCGCGGACAAGATCGGGCGCATGACCCCGTCCGGCGCGCTCACCGAGTTCCCCGTGCCGACGCCGAACGCCGGACCGTTGGGAATCACCACCGGCGCCGACGGCAACGTGTGGTTCACCGAAGGCTCGCTCTCGAATCCCGCCCACAAGATCGGCCGCATCACGCCGGCCGGCGTCGTCACGGAGTACCGGCTGCCGACCGCAGCCGCTCAACCGTTCGCGATCACCGGCACGCCGGACGGCAAGCTGTGGTTCACCGAGAACCGCCGTGACGCGAACCGTATCGGCGCCCTGCAATAATCCGGGCGGCTACGACGCGAACCGCTGGGCCGACCGCAGCTTCGCTTTCGCGGCTTCTTCTTCACGGTTCTTCGGCGAGGCGGTCGTCTCGAGCGCGCGCAGCAGCCGCGCCGAGACCGCGGCGATCTCGTCGACCGCCGCGGCGAACGCCGCCTCGTTCGCCTTCGAAGGCTTGCTGAAGCCGCTGATCTTGCGCACGAACTGCAGCGAGGCCGCGCGAACCTCGTCGGTCGTCACGGGCGGCTCGAAGTTGAAGAGCGGCTTGATGCTCCGGCACATGCCGCCCGGATTCGACGGGCCGGGCGGCGGTCTCTGCCGGCGCTAGCGGTGAACGGCGCTCAGGCTGACCTTCGCCGCTTGGAGCGCGCCGACGGCGCGGCTCTCCGCCGCGCTGTCGATGCTCAAGCAGAGGTTCGCCGCCGACTGCACGCTCGCCGGCGTCGGCATCATGCGCGCCGAGACGCCGCAGTCGCGCAACGCCTTCGTCGCGATCATGGTGCCGGCGTTCGACGGGAACACCAGAACGACGTCGGCCATCGCTTACGCGTTCGCCTCGCGAGGTGGTGGTCGAGCTGATCGCGCAGCGCCGCGATCGTTTCTTGCTCGCGGATGAGCGCTTCGGCCGTCTCGCGCGAGGTGAAGTCGACCAAGTCTTCCAGCCGTCTGAAGAGGGCGCCGATCGCCGCCGTCAGCCAGAACAGCACGCCGCACTCGATGACCACCGCGATCGCGTGCAGCGCGACGCGGTCGAGCCCTTCTTCCGGAAAGACGTTGCCGGGCACGACGAGGTCGAGAATCAGATGGTGCACCGCCGTGAGCGCGGCGGAGATCGCGATCGGGCGCCAGTCGACGTACGCCGTCAGCATCGCGAACACGCCGAAGAAGTACATGTGGTAGTCGATCTGCCAGTCGCCGTTGCCGGCGATACCGCTGAAATGGCCGCGTCCCGCATAGACGAACAAGATCGGCCCGAACGTCAGACAGACTGCGATGACGGAGCGCAGCGCGAGCCCGTCGCGCAGCTTCCAGGCGGCGAGCGTGGCGATGACGGCCATCACGAGCGCGACGGCCATCGGCTCGCGCCATGAGTTGCGGGCGAGCAGCGCGACCCCGGGGGCCAGCACGACATGCGCCCATGCGACCCAGACGAAGATTTTCGTCGCTTGGGCCCGGATCGAGCTCAGTGAAAAGGAGCTAGGCAACGCGAAATACCTCTCATCGGAAACGGAGGCCCGGCACAGACACTATCGGCCCGCGACGGCGCCGCCTGCACCCGCCCGTGTCAAGAAATGCGCTTGCTCGCCCGCCGGACGTCGCCGCGCCGGCGGCGAAGCGGTTCCGCATGCCGACGTTGCGCCGCCGGAAGTTCGCCGCGCTCCTTGGGGCGGCGTTCGCGGCCGGCGGGCTGGCACGCTGCGGTCAGCACGGCTCGACCACGAGCGCGCCTGAGCCGGCGCCGCCGTCGTTCGCCGAGGCGACCGGCGCCATCCGCGCGCTCATCGCGCGCGACGCGGCCGACCCCGCGATCCTCCGCGCCGCGCTGCCGCGGCTGTACGAGCACGGCACGCCGGTGCAGCACGCCGTCGTCCTCTTCCACGGGTTCACCAACTGCCCGCAGCAGTTCGACGAGCTCGCGCGGGCGTTTCACGCTCGCGGCTGCAACGTCTACGTGCCGCGCATCCCGCACCACGGTTTGAAAGACCGGCTGACGCGCGATCTCGCCAACCTCTCCGTCGGCGAGCTGCAGCGGAACGCCGAGGATTCGTTCCAACTCACGCGCGGGCTCGGCACGACGGTCAGCGCGCTCGGCTTGTCACTCGGCGGCTCGATGGCGCTGTGGCTCGCGCAGTCGAAGCCGATCGATCTTGCCGTCCCCATCGCGCCGTTCCTCATGCCGTATCCGATCCCGCCGTTCATCGGTGAACCCGGGATGCTGTACCTGCACGCGATCCCGAACATGTACTGGTGGTGGGACTTTCACGTCAAGCAGAACACGCGCCCGATCTACGCCTATCCGGGATATCCGACGCACGCGCTCGCCGAGCTGATCTTCTTCGGGAACGCGATCGCCGCGCAAGCGCAAAAGACGAAGCCGCGCGGCCGCCGCTGCGTGCTGGTGACGAACCCGCACGACAACGCGGTCGACAACGACGTCGCACGGCGTCTGCTGAAACTGTGGAACCGCCACGGCGCCGGCTACACGGAGCTCGTCCTGAGCGGACTCGGCCCGCCGCGCCACGACATCATCGACCCCACGACCTACCCGCCAGGCCGCACGCTCGTCTATCCCAAGCTCGAGTCGCTCGTGCTCGGCGACTCGAGCTCCGCGTAATCGCTAGAACAAGTTCCAGAGGTACTGGTTGTAGACTTCGTGGTGGTACTGGACTTCTTGCGCCTTCACGAAGGTGCCGAGCTGGCGCGGGCAGCGGTCCGCGCTGGCCTGTTTGAGGTCCGCGTACTTCTCCTTCGCTTCGGTACCGAGCAGTGTGGTCGCCCAGTCGGCGTTGCGGAAGTTCGCCAGCGCGTCGTAGATGTTGTCGGGCAGATAGCGCTCGGCATGGCGCAGGTTCGCAAGCGTGCTGGTGCGCCCGTCGAGGCCGGTGCGGAACACCGAGAGCATCACCATGTACGGGTTCGCGTCGGGCGCGACCGAACGCACCTCGACGCGCTTGCTGCGCTCGTTGCCGAGCGGGACGCGCACCATCGCGCCGCGGTCGACAGCCGAGGCCGTGAGCTGGTTCGGCGCCTCGAAGTGCGGGTCGAGCCGGCGGTACGCGTTGACGCTGGAGTTCAGCAGCAGGCAGATGTCGTCGCCGTGGGTGAGGATGCGGTCGGCGAACTTCCAGCCGAAGTCGCTCAGCTTCTCCTCGCCGTCCGGATCCCAGAACAGGTTTTTGTCGCCCTTGCTCACCGAGACGTTGGTGTGCATCCCGTTCCCGTTCACGCCGACGACCGGCTTGGGCAAGAAGCTCGCCGTCATCCCGAGGTGCGTCGCCACCTGCCGGCAGATCAGCTTGTAGAGCTGAATCTGATCCGCTGCCGCGACGACCTCGCCGTAGCTGTAGTTGATCTCGAACTGCGAAGGCGCGACCTCGGGATGGTCCTTCTCGTTCTGGAAGCCCATCGCGCGCTGCACCTCGGCGACCGTGTCGATGAACGTGCGCAGCGGATCCCCGGGCAGCGAATGGTAGTAGCCGCCCGTGTTGACGTACTCGAACTTGCCGTTCTCGTGGTAGTGCCGCTCGGCGTCCAGCCCTTTGAACAGAAAGCCTTCGATCTCGTTGGCGGCGTTGAGCGTGTAGCCGTGCTTTTCGTACTGCTCGTCGGAGTACGCCTTGAGCACGCCACGAATGTCGGCGCTGAAGGGCGTGCCGTCGCGGTCGCGGACTTCGCCGAACACCAGCACCTTGCCGCTGCCGAAATAGTCCGCCGGCGCCCAGTAGAACGAGCTCCAGTCAAGCAACAAGCGCAGGTCGCTCTCGCGCTGCGGCGTGAAGCCGCGGATCGAGGAACCGTCGAAGGTGAGGTTGTCCGCGGACTTCAGCAAGAACTTCTTGTCGTAGTCGAGCATGTGCAGCCGGCCCTCGAGGTCGCTGAACAGCACCGTCACCGCCTTGATCCGGCCCTCGTCGGTGAGGTACTTCATCCGCGTCTCTTGGACTTTGTGCGCCGGAGCGCGGTCCTTGCGCTGTTGCTTGGCGGCCAGGTTCAGCTCTTCGAGCTCGCCGTACGGGAGCATGAGGAAATCGCGAAGTTCGGTAACCATCGCCGGGAAGCTATCGCGCCGCGCCGAGCGCGCCCTTCGTCAGTTGTCCCACCCGTCGGCGCCGGGATGCGCCATATGGCACGAAGGACTCCCCTGTGGGCTCGGGCCGCGTGACGAGGACTCCGGCGGCGTCGCGGGGATAATCGCCCGCATGGGATCTCTCTCCGCAGAGCGGCTGACCGAGCTGAAGTACCACGCGAACGACGTCCGCCAAGGGATCATCCGCTCGCTGGTCGCGGCCGGCTCGGGTCACTCCGGCGGCTCGCTCGACATGGCCGACATCTTCGCGGCGCTCTACTTCCACCTGCTGCGCCACGACCCGAAGAATCCCGACTGGCCGGAGCGCGACCGGCTGCTGCTCTCGTGCGGCCACATCGCCCCCGTTCGCTACAGCGCGATGGCCTACGCCGGCTACTTCCCGGTCGAGGAACTGCTCACGCTGCGCCATTTCCGGACCCGGCTGCAAGGACACCCCGAGCGGGTCAGCCTCCCCGGCCTGGAGACGACGTCCGGACCGCTCGGCGAGGGGCTCGCGCAGGGCACGGGGATGGCACTTGCTGCGAAGATGGACGGCGCCGGCTGGCGCACTTACGTCATCACCTCGGACGGCGAGCACCAGTGCGGACTGCACTGGGAAGCGATGATGACCGCTGCCAAGTTCAAGCTCGACAACTTGACCTGCATCGTGGATCGCAACGTGATCCAGATCGACGGCAGCACCGAGGACGTCATGCCGCTCGAGCCGTTCGCCGACAAGTACCGCGCGTTCAACTGGGAAGTCTTCGAGTGCGACGGCCACGACATCGCGGCGTTCGTGGAGACGGTGGAGAAAGCGCAGCGAGTAAAGGGAAAGCCGCAGGTGGTCATCGCGCACACCGTCATGGGGCAAGGCGTCTCGTTCATGGAGGGCGACTACCTCTGGCACGGCAAGCCGCCCAAGAAAGACGAAGCCGAGAAGGCGCTGCAAGAGCTGAACGCCGCGCGCGAGCTGATCGGAGCGGGACGCTGATGGCCGGCACGCACACGCTCGACCACGCCGCTTCCGCGATGCACCTGGTCGACTACACCGACCCCGCGGCGATCAAGCAGGTCCCGACGCGCAACGGCTTCGGCGAAGGCTTGATCGAAGCCGGGAAACGCGACCAGAACGTGATGGCGATCTGCGCCGATCTCTCGGAGTCGACGCGGATGGAAGGCTTCAAGAAAGCGTTTCCCGATCGCTACGTCGAGATCGGCGTCGCCGAGCAGATGCTGGTCGCGATGGCGGCCGGGCTCGCTTCCACGGGAAAGATTCCGTTCATCGCGAGCTACGCGATGTTCTGCCCGGGCCGCGCGTGGGAGCAAGTCCGCACCACGATGGCGCTCAACGAGACGAACGTGAAGATCGCCGGCGCGCACGCCGGCGTCTCGGTCGGTCCCGACGGCGCGACCCACCAGGCGATCGAGGACATCGCGATCATGCGCGTCATCCCGAAGATGACGGTGATCGTGCCGTGCGACTCGGTGCAGACGAAGAAAGCGACGCTCGCGACCGCCGCGCGATGGGGTCCGACCTACTTGCGGTTCGCGCGCGCGGAGTCGGCGGTGATCACTACCGAGCAGACGCCGTTCGAAGTCGGCGTGGCCCAGACGTTCCGCGACGGCAGCGACGTCGCGATCGTCGCCTGCGGGATCCTGGTCTACAACGCGCTGATCGCGGCCGAAGAGCTGGCGCGCGACGGGATCGAGTGCCGCGTGGTGAACAACCACACGATCAAGCCGATGGACGAGGCGGCGGTGCTCGCGGCGGCGCGCGACTGCGGGACGGTCGTGACCGTCGAGGAGCACCAGGTGCACGGCGGGATGGGCTCGCGTGTCGCGGAGATCCTTGCCGCGCAGCACCCGGTGCCGATAGAGTTCGTCGGCGTTCAGGACCGCTTCGGCCAGTCCGGCGCGCCGCAAGAGCTGGTGGAGGAGTACGCGATGGGCGTGACCTCGATCGTCGCCGCAGCGAAGCGCGCGCACGCGCGCAAGCGGGCCGCACGTTGACGACCCGCGCCGAAAGCGTCCCCCTCGCGGGCGACAAGCGCGTCGAGCTCACCGTCCGCGGGGTTCTGCTCGGCGGTCTGATCACGCTGCTCTTCACCGCCGCGAACGTCTATCTCGGTTTGAAAGTAGGGCTGACGTTCGCCTCGTCGATTCCGGCGGCCGTCATCTCGATGGCGGTCCTGCGCTGGGTGCGCGGAACGACGATTTGGGAGAACAACATCGTTCAAACGGTCGCTTCGGCGGCGGGCACGCTCTCTTCGATCATCTTCGTGCTTCCGGGGCTGGTGATGATCGGTTGGTGGACCGGGTTTCCGTTCTGGGAGTCGTTCGGAATCTGTGTGGTCGGCGGAATCCTCGGCGTGATGTACAGCGTCCCGCTGCGGCGCGCGATGGTGACCGGCAGCGATCTGCCCTATCCCGAAGGCGTCGCGGCCGCGGAAGTGCTGGAAGTCGGCGCGGGCGCGGCGGCCGGCGGCGAAGCGAACGCGGCCGCGGTTGCCGAGAACGAAGCGGGGTTCGTCGTCCTGGTGTGGAGTTCCATCGTCAGCTTGGCGTTCGCGGCGATCATCACGACGAAGCTCTTCGCCGGCGACGTCGCGCGCTACGGACGGGTCGGCGTCTCGGCGGTGACCGGCTTCGACGTCGGCCTCTCGCTCGCGCTGGTCGGCGTCGGCCATCTCGTCGGCGTCACCGTGGGCGTCGCGATGTTGGCCGGCATCGTGCTCGCCTGGGGCGTGTTCGTTCCGGTTCTATCGTCCTTCCATCCGGCGACCTCTGACGTCGCTTCGCTGGCGGGAACGGTCTTTCGCAAAGAGGTGCGGTTTGTCGGCGCCGGCGCGATCGGTGTCGCGGCACTGTGGTCGTTGGGCCGGCTCGCCGGACCCGTCGTGCGCGGCGTCCTCGCCTCGCTCGCCGCCTCGCGCGCACGCCGCGTCGGCGCCGGCGACACGCTGCCGATAACGGAGCGCGACATACCATTCAACCAAGTACTGCTCATCAGCGGAATTTGCTTGATCCCACTTGCGGTGCTGCTCGCCGCCTTCCTGAACGGCACGCCGCTGGCGGGCGCGGCGATCCCGCTGGTGATCGGCGCGCTCGTCTACGTCGTCGTCGCGGGGCTCATCGTCGCCGCCGTCTGCGGCTACATGGCGGGGCTCATCGGTTCGTCGAACTCCCCGGTCTCGGGGCTGGCGATCCTGACCGTGCTCGGCGCGGCGCTGCTGCTCCTCGCCGTTGCACATCCGAACGATCCGAACGCCGCGAAGGCGCTCGTCGCGTACGCGCTGTTCGTAACCGCCGTTATCCTCAACGTCGCGACGATCTCGAACGACAACTTGCAAGATCTCAAGACGGGCCAGCTGGTCGGCGCAACGCCCTGGCGGCAACAGCTGGCGCTCGTCTTCGGCGTGATCTTCGGCGCGATCGTCATTCCGCCGGTTCTCGATCAGCTCAACCACGCCTACGGCTTCACCGGCTCGCCGATCCACGGCATCACCGCGCAGCCGCTGGCCGCGCCGCAGGCGACGCTGATCTCCGCGCTGGCGAACGGCGTGATCACCGGCCAGCTCCCGTGGAACCTCATCGCCATCGGCGCGGCGGTCGGCGTGGCAATCGTCGTCGTCGACGAGCTGTTGCGGCTCTTCACGCGCTACCGCTTCCCGCCGCTCGCATGCGCGCTCGGAATCTACCTCCCGATGGCCGTCACGGTCATGGTCGTCGTCGGCGCGTTCGCCGGCAAAGCGTACAACAACTGGGTCGCCGGGAAACCGAACGGCGACGTCGCGCAGCGGCTCGGCGTGTTGCTAGCATCCGGGCTCATCGTCGGTGAAAGCTTGTGGGGCGTGCTGTACTCCGCCATCATCGTCGCCTCGAAGAAGGACGAACCGCTCGGCCTGCCGTTCATTGGGCCGTCGTTCCAGTTGGCCGGAGAGTTGCTGGGCGCGATCGTTTTCATCGCCGTCGTCATCGTCTTGTATCGCTGGGTCGGCGGGACAGCGCGGCGGCTGGTCTGATGCAGGCGCAGGCGCTCGTCAGAGCGCTGAACGCGATCGCGAAGTCGCCGCAGTTCTCGTACACGAAGGCGCGCGCCGCCGCGCGCCAGGACCCGAACGTGGACTGGCCGGCGACGAAGGCGCTCAACGCCGACTTCAACCCGGACGTCGACGGCTGCGAGTCGTTCGTGATGCGCGACCGCAGCGTCTGCGAGTGGGCGCCCGGCCGGTACCTGTACGTCGCCCGCGCGGCGGGGTAGTGGGCACGGTCACGGTTTGAGCGGACGGCTCAGGTTCAGCGGCTCGGCGGACGACAGAGAATTCGCCGATGTTCTCTTTCCTCGGTCTGCGTTTGCGCGTTTCTGTGACGACGGTGCTCTGCGCGGCGATGACCAGCGCTGCGATACCCGGTCCTGCCGCCGCGCAGACAAGCGACAGCGCCGTCACGCGCTATGCGGCGGCGCTCGGCTCGGCAAACGCGCGCCTTCCGCTGGCAGCACGGCGCGATCTCGCCGAGCGCGTGCTGCTGCTCTCGTCCTACTACAAGCTCGATTCGTCGCTGCTTGCCGCGCTCGTCACGGTCGAATCGGCCTGGCGCGCTCGCGCCGTCTCGCCGGTCGGCGCGCTCGGCTACGGGCAGCTGATGCCGGGGACGGCCTCGGCGCTGCAGGTCGACGCGCTCGAGCCGTACGAGAACTTGGACGGAACCGCGCGCTACCTGCGCCGGATGCTGAACCGCTTCGCCGGCCGCGACCAGCAAACGCGGATGCAGCTCGCGCTCGCCTCGTACAACGCCGGTGCCGGCGCGGTCGACCGCTATCACGGCGTCCCGCCGTACCGCGAGACGCGCGCGTACGTCTCGAACGTCCTCCACCTGCGGCAGAGGTTCATCGCGTCGGTCGGCGTGCGCGTTTCGCACGACATCGAACCGCTGCTCTTGAATTCGCCACCACCGCTCACCCTTCGACGAGCTCAGGGTGACGGTGCAGCGCGGCACCACGCGAAGACCAGACAGCGTGCACTTGCGCACACGAAACATCGGCTGCGCTCGCCGCATCTCGGCACGATCGACCTGAGCAGCGTGGCGCTCCAGACACCGCCGCCAGTTCGCTACGAGACGTCCCACTCGTTCGTCGCTCGGCTCTTCGGGCTGAAGCATCGCGTCGCCGCCCCATCCTCGCCGGCGCCCGCAGCGAACGTGCCGGCCGCCGATTACTGAGCCGCCGCCTCCGCCGCGGATTACTGAGCGGTTAGGCCGCCGTCGATCACGAGCTCGGCGCCGGTGACGAAGGCCGACTCGTCGGAGAGCAGATAGACGATCAGGTCGGCGATCTCGCGCGGCTCCGCGGGGCGCCCGAGCGGGACCTGCGCCAGCAGCGCTTTGCGAATGTGCTCGGGATCGCGGGCGGCGGCGACCGTGTCGCGGAACATCGGCGTGTCGACGAACGTCGGGTGCACGGAGTTGCAGCGGATCCCGTAGCCTTTGCGCGCGCAGTGCAGCGCGACCGACTTGGTCAGCATCCGCACCGCGCCTTTCGAGGCGTTGTACGCGACCACGTTGTGGCCGCCGACGATTCCGCTCACCGAGGACATGTTGACGATCGAGCCGCCGCGCGCTTTCATCGCGCCGACCGCGTGGCGGCAGCCGAGGAAGACGCCGTCGACGTTGACCGACATCGTGCGCTGCCAGTCGTCGAACGAGACGCTCTCGACGTCGCCGATCAGGAAGATGCCGGCGCTGTTGACGACGCCGTCGAGCGCGCGGAAGCGGGTGCGCACGTCCTCCAGCGCGTTGGCCCAGCTCGAATCGCTGGTGACGTCGAGCCGCACGAAGTGCAGGCCCGGCGTCTCGCGCGCCGCGCGCTCGCCGGCCGCCATGTCGACGTCGCCGATCGCGACGTGCGCGCCGTGCGCCAGCGCGCGCTGCGCGGTCGCGAGCCCGATCCCGCTCGCGCCGCCCGTAATCAGGATCGTCTTGCCGGCCAGCCGGCCCTCAGCCATCGTCGCGGACTTTGAGGATCAGCTTGCCGAGGTTCTCGCCGCTGAACAACCGCAGCAGCGTCTCGGGGAACGTCTCCAGGCCGCTCACGACGTCGCAGCGCGAGACCAGCTTGCCGTCCTTCATCCAGCCCGCCATCTCGCGGGCCGCCTCGGCGTAGCGCGCGGCATAGTCGAGGATCACGAACCCTTCCATGCGCGAGCGGGTGACCAGCAGCATCATGTAGTTCTTCGGCCCCTGCACGCCGGCGGTACTGTTGTACTGCGAGATCGCCCCGCAGATCACCACGCGCGCGCGGCGGGCGAGGTTCACCAGCGCCGCGTCGAGTATCTCGCCGCCGACGTTGTCGAAGTAGACGTCGATCCCGCGCGGGCAGTGCTCGCGCAGCGCCTTGGTCACGTTCTCGGTCTTGTAGTCGATCGCCGCGTCGAAGCCGAGCTCGCCCGTGACGTAGCGGCACTTTTCGGCGCCGCCCGCGATCCCGACCGCGCGGCAGCCTTTGACCTTCGCGATCTGTCCGACGACCATGCCGACCGCGCCCGCCGCGCCGGAGACGACGACGGTCTGCCCCGGTTCGGGCTTGCCGACGTCGAGCAATCCGAAATACGCCGTCAACCCCGTCATCCCGAGCGCGCTGCACCAGGTGGTGAGCGGCGCGGCGTTCGTGTCGACCTTCGTCAGCGCCTTGCCGTCGAGCACGGCGTACTCTTGCATCCCGAGCGCGCCGGTGACGTAGTCGCCGGGCGCGAAATCCGGATGACGGCTGGTAACGACGCGACCCGCGCCGAACGCCCGCATCACCTCTCCGATCCCCACCGGCGGGACGTACGAGCGCCCTTCGTTCATCCACCCGCGCATCGCCGGGTCGAGCGAGAGGTACTGCGTCTCGACCAGCACCTGTCCGTCAGCCGGTTCGGCGACCGGTTCGGTAGTGAAGTTCCAATCGCTGCGCTTCGGCATGCCGACCGGGCGCGCGGCGAGCCGGAAGACGCGGTTCACTATCGTGGTGTCCATTCGCGATTCGTGCGAGGCCGAGAGCAGCGAGACCTCGTTCGGCAGCAACAGAGCGCAGTCTCCCCTCCCGGAGGGCGGAGCGAGGGAGGGGTCCCGGACCTGACGAACCTTTGCCATGCGAGGGTACCGCAAAGAACGGGGTGACTCATGCTATTGGACGCCGCTATCAACGTTTTCGTCAAGCCTTCAACTACGGGCCGCGGTTACGTCCTCCGGACCGACGACGAAGCGGAATCTCTCGGCACCTTACATTTCGATCGAGAGCAGCATGATCCAAACAAGCTCACGACGCTGGACCCATACGAGTATGGTCTGAACGATCCGGATCTCTCCCGAATCGGTCCCCACCGGCAAGTCAATCTCTACCTGCCAAACGACCCGGTGGCATGCCTTGACTGGGAACGGCTCAGTCCAGGCAACGTCGTTCGCCGAATACGCGGTGTACCGGGGACCTGGGCCGAGCCGGTCCATGCGCCTCTTCGGGTGGGCGTCCTGTCGACTCAGCGCCATCGGCCGAGTTTAGAGGCAGCGGAGCTCGTCAAGGAGTTTCTCCCGCCCGAAGGCGTCGAACTGGAATGGTTGGACGCCTTGGACTGGCCCGCCCTCCGCCGCGCCCTCGAGGGAGGACGTTTCGACGTCGTCCACCTCATGCTCGACGCTGCGCTCAAAAAGGACATGCCGTGCGTGCTCATCGGCGGCACGAGCGTTTCGTTACGGGACGTCGTGCACGCGATCGCGACTCGCAGCACGCGGTTCGCGATTCTCGACGACGACGCGGAGGACCGCACCGAGTCGATGGCGCCGCTGCGCTGGGGGGCACAAAGCTTACCCCCCAGCTCCCACACCTCGCTCCTGCTACGATCGGGCGGCTCGCCGTCCGGGACCGAAGCTGCTGTCGGCGAGGTCTACCGCGGGTTGTTCCGTGACGAGACGCTTACCGTTGCAGCACCCGCGCTTGCGAATGGGACGGAGAGCATCATCGGGTCGAGCGACAGAGAACCCGGTCTCGAGCTCGCCCAAGCCACCGAACTCGCTGACCGGCGAATCTTCCAGCTTGCCGCGGACATCAAGCGCTACGACCCCGATGCCTCTATTGCAACGAATGTCCAGACAGCCGTAATGGAGCCGAAGACGTGTTACGGCGAGCTACTACTGAAAGAAGACACCGGTGAGGCTCTGAAGACCGCTCTCCGCGAGATCGAGAGCCAGCACGCGCACGAGGCGGACGCGTCCGACAAGCGCTATCCCGTCGTTTCGTTCTACCACCCCGGCGGCGTCGCGGTGCTTCCGTCGGAGACGCTCTGGAAAAAAGACACACTGGAACTGCATTTCTGGCTCGACGTGGTGCCGGGCGGAATTCTTTCACGTTCGATGCCGGCGCCCTCGATAGTCTCCCGCCTTCCGTATCCTCTTGACTTCGACGTTCTGGTCTGGTCCGAGCACGTCCGCTTCACGAGAGACAGCGCGCCGCTGAGGTTGCACGCAACCGGTCCGACGGAGCACGCGGTGTTTCCCGTCGAGGCGCTTCCCGACGCGCCCGGCCGAGCCATCGTCTTCCTATTCATGATGTACGACACCGCGCTTGTAGGAGCGTTCAGAATCGACGTCGCCGTGAACACGCAGCCCCCATTCGGCGAGGACGCGCAGACGCTGGAATACGCCTACCTTTCGAACGAGTGGTTCAACTTCGAAGAGGCGCCCGGAACCAGCGCGCTGACGATTTTCGTCGATAAACGGCCCGAAGGGCTCTCGATCTTCGGTCTTGCGCCGAAACAGCGACCGTGGTATGCGCTTTCGGTGACCGAGTCAGACCTGTACGCACAGGATAAAGGGTTCTATAGAGCACTGCAGCTGCTCGCGCACGAAGCCGAAGCCGCGGAGCGAAATGATACTTCGTTCACCATCGCCGCTCATGGCACGAAGCTGGCGCAACTTGGGCGCGAGATGTTTGGTCTGCTGTTCTATCAAGCAATCACTACCGACTTAATCAAGTTCCACGAGAACTGCGTTGAACCGCTCCCCGACGGTTCGGCGCTGACGATCGCGCTAAGCAAGAATTGCGAGGCCGTCACCGTTCCGTGGGGCTTGCTGTACGATATGCCACCGCCGGTGGACTACTTTGACGCGTCAACGCTGCGCGGTTTCTGGGGGTACCGCTTTAACTTGACCGTTCGACCGCACGTGGCGCGCAGCGGCAGCGCGTCGGCGATGCTGCCGGTGCGAATGGGGTCCGCCTGGCTGATACATACGGAAACCAAGCGTCTGGCGGAGGCGCTGCAGCCGATGGTCGACGCGAATCAGCTTCGTATCGAGCCAATGCAGGTCGTCGACCATGCGCTCCCGGACCTGGCGACGGGGAACTACGACTTGATCCAGTTCTACTGCCACGGGTACACGAAGATCCCGAACCTCTTCTCGCCCGAGGAAACGAATCGACTGCGAGAAACCTATCAGCGCGACGCGACCCAGGAGGATCGGCCGTTTCTGATGGTGTCAGCGAGCGCGATGGACTCGCTCATCGAGATGGCAGGCGGCACCGTCACTCTCACGGAGCTCGCGTACGGGCTCAAGGACGAGCTTCGCAAGGCGCCGATCATCCTGCTCAGCATGTGTGGGTCGGCGCAGTTCACCTCGTCCGGAACCGGTTTCGTCCCGCTCTTCCTTCGGCGCGGCGCGCGCGCCGTCATCGGCACTGAGGGCCCCACACTGTGGACGCTCGCGCGAGAGATGGATACCGAGATCATTCGGCGGCTGCTCGCGGGACAGACGATCGGACGAGCGTTTTACGAGACGCGTCGGGAGTTTGCGCGGACACATGCACTCGCACTGATCTACACGCTGTACGGAGACGCCGAGGCGAAACTGGTCGCTTGAGGATCGCTATGGAGGTCCAGAATGTCTAATCCCACCTTGCAGTTTGGAGTCGACGCTCTCTTCGATCTTTCGGATTCCGAGCTAGAGCTGGAACTCGGACGACGCCTAACGGAAACGCGGGAGGAGCTCCGCGAAGGAAAAGCCGATCTGAGCGCCGCGCAGCCGGCCGGGCCGACGCCGGATCGCGAGCAGCTCATGTCGTTGCCGAGTTTCGTGCGCGATGTCGCTCAGCGCTTCTTGAAAGACTTCGACCACCAGATCTACTCACTCATCTGCGATCCTAACGACGAGGATGGCAAACAACTTCGGCTTGCCGCGGACCAGGGTGCGCGCGCTCTCGGTTATGCTCTCGGCGGAGCTTTCATCGCCACCTTCGGGTGGCTTCCGGGAATAGCTACGGTGATCGCCGTTATTCTGGCGCGACGGATCGCCAAGAGCACGTACACAGCGTTCTGCGGGGCGTACAAGGAGCGTCTGGGCGGCTAATCCTCCTCGGGCGTCGCAAAGCGTCCCAGCGCATCGAGCGCCGGGACGAAGTAGTACGCACCCGTCAGCGGCGTCGTGTAGCGCGTCAGCGCGTCGCGCGGGCCGCCGTCCGCGCCGGCCATCTGCTCCAACATCCGCTGCAAGCGGTGCTGCTCCTTGCTGAACCCGATGAACAGCGTCCCGTGATCGGTGACGGTGCCGTACGGGACGTTGCGCCGGAAGATCGGCAGCTCCTCGCCACCCTCTTTGAGCGTCGTGCGCGAGACGTGCGAATCGGCCGGCATCGCCGCGCCTTCGAGCTCGATGCTCTCGTCTTTGGTGCGCCCGATGACACGCTCTTGCGCGAGCTCGGGAAGCGCGTTCCACGCGCCGGTGTCGTGACGCCATTGCTGAAAGAGCAGCACGCTTCCGCCCGCGCCGGGCTGGCTTTCGTCGATCAGTGCGACCTCGGCGGCTTCGTAGAGGGTCGGGTTCTCGGTGCCGTCCTCGAAGCCGGTGAGATCGCGGCTGTGCTTGTACGACCAGCCCGTCGCCTCGCGCACCAGCGACGCGTGCGGCGCCGCCGTCGCGATCGCCGTTTGGCCGAGGTCGAAGACGATGTCGTACGCGGCTGCGGCGACCCACACGAACAGGTCGGCCTGGGTCGCAGGCATCACGTAGCCGTCAGGTCCGCGCAGATCGTTCTCAAAGCTCGTCACGTTCGCCGGCACGTCGTCCGGCGCAACGCCGCGCCACAACTCAGGGCGGAAGCCGACGACCAGGTTCACGCCGCCGACCGTCGTGTGCGGTGGGCGAAGGCTCGCAATCGCGCCGACCAGCCCCGCCGGATCGGCGCGTGCGTTCAGCGTGAACTCGAAGAACCCGTGCGACGCGTCGCCGAGCGAGAAGATGCCGAATTGCCCCGTCGCCATGGACGGCTTCGATTATCGCGGCGGCGTGCCGGTTCCCCCGCTCAGCGCTCCTGCTGGGTCGGGCGGATCAGGACCTCGTTGATCGTGACGTAGCGCGGCCGCGTAATCACGTAGACGATCGCGTCGGCGATGTCAGTGGCTTGCAGCGGCTCGTCGATCGGCAGCCCCGCGCGCAGCTGCACCAGAATCTCGGGCCGGTTGTGGCTGCCCAGCTCGGTCGCGACCATGCCGGGCTCGACCAGCGAAACGCGCACGTGACGTTTCGTGACCTCCTGGCGCAGCGATTCGCTGAACGCGCCGACCGCGAACTTCGTCGCGTTGTAGACGCCCGCGCCGCTGCGCGCGACACGGCCCGCGACCGAGCTGATGTTCACGATGTCCGCGACCCTGCGCGGCTCCTGTTGCGCCGCGTCGAGCAGGTGCGGCAGCGCGGCGTGCGTGCCGAACATCAATCCTTCGACGTTGAGGTGCAGCATGCGCAGCCACTCGGTGACGTCCGCGTCCGAGATCGGGCCGAGCAGCATCAGCCCCGCGTTGTTGACCAGCGTGTCGAGCCGAGCAAAGCGCGCGACGGTCTTCTGCACCATCGCCCGCGCTTCGTCTTCTTTGGTGACATCGGTTTCAAGGACCAGCACCTCCGCGCCGGCGCGCCGGATGCGCTCGGCGAGCGCTTCGAGCCGGTCGACGCGGCGCGCCGCGATCGCCACGTCGGCGCCTTGCTCGGCGAGAGCGAGCGCGGTCGCCTCGCCGATCCCCGAGCTGGCGCCGGTGACGAGCGCAACGGTTCCTTGCAGCGGCTTTGCCATGCCGTTCCCGATTCGGCTCGGCCCGCCTCGGTTGCGCTGTCCTTGGACCCGGCTCCCTAGGGTCGGCTCCTCTGCTGGGCGAAACGTACGGAGGGCGGCCGCGAAGCCGTGGCCGCCGTTGGAGGGTGCGATGAGCCTGCAGCACACAACCACGGTGCCGCGCGCCGCACTGGCGCTCACCGCGTTGATCTTCGCGGCGTGGATGCTGGTCGAGCTCGCGCTGAGCCTGCACGATCGCGGCACGACCCCGCCGTACCAAAAACGACAACTGTCCGACGGAACCTACGTCGTTCAGAACATTACACCGGACATCGCGAAGGCGACCAAGCTTCGCGTCGCCGACGTCATCGACTTCCCGCACGAGGATTTGCCCGATCGCGTTCGCTGGTGGCAAGGCGCTCCTGTCGGCACGACCATCCCTGAGCTCGTGCGACGTGGGACGGGCTCGCTCGTGGTTCACATCCCGGTCTGGCCGGAGCAAATCGCGTACAAGGTCGGCGACACGATCGATCTGGCGTCGAAAGTCGTCTTGATGGCGCTGGCGATCGGGATCTTCTGGCGCGGGCGGGACGCGAACAGCTTGATCGCCGGCAGCTTCCTATACCTGTTCGCGATGGGCTCTGGGCCCAACGTGCGATTCGTGGACTTGCCGTGGTGGTCGGTGCTGATCTTGCAAACCGCGCGGCTGACTGCGTTCGCGCTCTCGACGCTGCTCGTCATGTGGCTCGCGACGAATCTCGTCGGCCGCGCGCTGCCGCGCGTCGCGCGCGACGCGCTCCTCGTCGTCGCCACCGTCTTCAGCGCCATCGTGCTCGCCGGCGGCCTCGACCTGAACTTGTCGATCCCGTTCAGCGGCTTCGAAGACGTCCATCGCGCACAAGTGAAGCTCGCGTTCGTGGACGCGCAAGTGGCCGCGATGGTCCTCCCGATCGCGGTGCTTCTCTTTGGAACGTTCCAGCGCGGCAATGCGGTCGATCTCGTCAAGGTGCGGTGGATGTTCGCCGCGACCGCGCTCGGCTTGACCGGCCCGGTCGTCAACGTCCTCACCGGGCTCTTCACCAAGAACGTGTACCTGCACGGGATGATGACGGCTTCGCTGATCGTCATGGCGGGGATTTACGTCTACGCGATCGTGCGCCACCGCTTGGTCGACGTCTCGTTCGTCATGAACCGCGCCGCCGTCTTCGCGGCCGCACTCGCCGTCGTCACGTTTCTTGCGGTCGTCGTCGAGGTCGCGCTTGACCGCGCGATTACGACGAAGAACGAGGAGAGCGCGATCTTCACCTACGGCGTCGCAGTGCTGCTCGGCGTCACGTTCCGGTTCTTCGAAGAGCGCGCCAAGCCGGTGATCGACAGCACGCTCTTCGCCAGACGCCATCGGGCCGAGCAGGCGCTGCAGGCACTCGCTTCCGACCTAAACCAAATCGGCGACACGACCGAGCTTGCCGAGACCGTCGCCGAGCAGGTCCGCCAGCTGACCAGCAGCCGGCGCGTCGTCATCTATGCCAAGCACGACCGCGTGTTCGCGCCGATCGCGGTCGACGGTAGCGACACCGCGGAGCTCTTGCCGGTCGGCGCCGGCGATCAGGTCATCGCGCGGCTGAGCGGTGGAAAATCGGCCTGCGAAGCAGCCGGACTGCACACAAAAGTTCCCGCTGACGCGATCGCTTTCCCCATTCACTCCGGCGGGAAGCTGCTCGGCGCCATGGTGTGTCAGTCACGGCTCAACGAGTACCCGTTCGATCCGGACGAATGCGCGGTGTTGCTGCGCGTCGCACACGAGTTCGGTGACCGGCTCCTGGTTCTGCGCGCCGCGTAGTCACCGCGGCTAGGGAATCGTGAGCGGGCGGTAGCGTAGGCGGTGCGGCTTGGCGGCCTCCTCGCCGAGCCGCGCCTTCTTGTTCGCTTCGTACTCCTGGTAGTTGCCCTCGCAAAAATAGACGCGCGAGTCGCCCTCGAAGGCGATGATGTGGGTCGCGATGCGGTCGAGGAACCAGCGGTCGTGGCTGATCACCATCACCGTCCCGGCGAACTCGCTCAGCGCGTCCTCGAGCGCGCGCAGCGTCTCGACGTCGAGGTCGTTCGAGGGCTCGTCGAGCAGCAGCACGTTGGCGCCCGACATCAGCGTCTTCGCCAAATGCAGCCGGCCGCGCTCGCCGCCCGAGAGCGTCCCGACCTTCTTCTGCTGGTCGGCGCCTTTGAAGTTAAAGCGGCCGAGGTACGCGCGCGAGGGCATCTCGAAGCGGCCGACCTGCAAGAGGTCGCGTCCGCCGGCGACGTCGTCGAAGACGCTTTTCTCGTCCTCGAGCGACTCGCGCGACTGGTCGACCACCGCCAGCTTCACCGTCGGGCCGATCGCGATCTCGCCCGCGTCGGGCCGCTCCTTGCCGGAGATCATCCGGAACAGCGTCGACTTGCCGGCGCCGTTCGGCCCGATGATCCCGACGATCGCGCCGGCCGGGATGCGGAAACTGACGTCGTCCATCAGCAAACGGTCGCCGTACGCTTTGCGCACGCCGGTGAACTCGATCACCCGGTCGCCGAGCCGGTCGGCGACGGGGATGAAGATCTCTTGCGTCTCGTTGCGCTTCTGGTGCTCGTACGAGGAGAGCTCTTCGAAGCGCGCGATGCGGCTCTTGTTCTTCGACTGCCGCGCCTTCGCGCCCGAGCGCACCCACTCGAGCTCGCGCTTGAGCGCCTTCTGCCGCGCCGACTCGGCTGCTTCTTCTTGCGCCAGCCGCGCCTGCTTCTGATCGAGCCAGGAGCTGTAGTTGCCCTTCCACGGGATCCCGCGGCCGCGGTCGAGCTCCAGGATCCACTCGGCGGCGTTGTCGAGGAAGTAGCGGTCGTGCGTCACCGCGACGACGGTGCCCGGGAAGCGCTGCAGAAACTGCTCGAGCCATTCGACGCTCTCGGCGTCGAGATGGTTCGTCGGCTCGTCGAGCAGCAGCATGTCGGGCTTCGACAGCAACAGCCGGCACAGCGCGACGCGCCGTTTCTCGCCGCCCGAGAGCGGGCCGATCTTCGCGTCCCACGGCGGAAGGCGCAGCGCGTCGGCGGCGATCTCGAGCTGCGCCTCGACGTCGTCGCCGCCTTGCGCGAACAGCTCCGCCTCGAGCTTCGCCTGCTCTTCGGCGAGCTTGTCGAAGTCCGCGTCCGGATCGCCGTACGCTGCATAGATTTCGTCGAGCCGCGCGCGCGCGGCGGTCAGGCCGCTCAGCGCTTCCTCGACCGTCTCGCGCACCGTGCGCTCCGGATCGAGCTTCGGCTCTTGCGGAAGATAGCCGATCGTGATGTTCGGCATGGGGATCGCTTCGCCGTCGATGTCGGTGTCGAGGCCGGCCATGATGCGCAGCACCGTCGACTTCCCGGCGCCGTTCAGGCCGAGGATCCCGATCTTGGCGCCGGGCAGGAAGCTGAGCGAGATGTCCTTGAGGATCTGACGTTTCGGCGGCACCGTCTTGCCGACCCGATACATCGTGTACACGTACTGCACGCCGACATATTGAGCTCGCGCGCACGCATCGCCTGTTAATCGGAGAACGCGGCGGCCGCCAAGGCAGGGATCGTTTGCTCGATGAATTGCGACCACACCGACCGCGCGCTCACAGCGATGCGCACGCTGCGCTTCCGCAACTCAACCGACCGCGCGTTCTTCGTGCTCGATCCCCGCCTCGATCCCGTCCGCCGCGACCCCCGTTTCCGCAGTGTGTCGGTGCTCTAGTCCGGCCAGCGATTCAGCTCGGGTCAGATTTCCGCTGAGGAAACAGGACGGCCGCACGCGGGTGAAGCACGTCGCTGGCTGATGGCTGTTCGATCAGGTGGAAGAGCTGTCGTCGAGGCGTTGATCGCCAACGCCGTCGACACGGTCTTCTGCGTCCCCGGCGAGAGCTACGTCGCGGTGCTCGACGCGCTGTACGACGCTCCGAATCTCCGCGTGATTGCGTGCCGGCACGAAGCCGCCGCCGCGAACATGGCCGAAGCGTACGGAAAGCTGACGGGCCGGCCAGGCATTTGCATGGTGACGCGCGCCCCGGGGGCGACGCACGCCAGCATCGGCGTCCACACCGCGCGGCAGGACTCGACGCCGATGATCGTCTTCGTCGGCCAGGTCGCCCGCGGGATGCAAGGCCGCGAAGCGTTTCAGGAGATCGACTACGCGCAGGTCTTCGGCGGGCTCGCGAAGTGGGCCG